>JBCCZH010000403.1:0-2968 GCA_039188075.1 Pseudomonadota bacterium | reverse complement strand
TTGCGATGCCTGGGGCGTGCCCGCCACCTGCACCGCGTACTGGCGCCCTGGACAACATGAATCGCATCTCGTGCAGGACTATTCCATTGTCAGCAATGAAGATGGAACGCTGATCTTTTCAGGCCGCGGCCTCTACCGCATCGTCGATGGAAAGGTTGACGGCATTTGGGAAGACTCGCGCGGCCAGATCCTGCCCCTTGGAGGGTCGTTTGAGAACGATACGCTGACCGTGATCTGGGGCGATGCGACAAGCGAGATTGGACGCTCTGTCTACGCATTGCAGAACAACCAGTTGAGAGCGAAGGATTCGGTTCTGACAGATTCAGGTTGGCAAATTTTCATGACGATTGAGTACGCACGCGATCAGTGACCGCGCATCAAATTGCGAGCAGCGGTTGGATTTCGACTTACTCGCCTAACCCATCTGGGCAGCCGTTACGAACACAGCCATCTAGAACCGTCGCCCAGACGCGATAGCCTTCATCATTCAGATGCAGATTGTCATAGGTAAGCTCCGCACGTAGCTCCCCATTCGGCGCCCGCATGGCTTGCGCAAGATCCAGATAGATAAAGGGCCGATCTGTTGCAGCGTCATGTACCGTCTGATTGAAAACGGAAACGACACTGTTGTTCGGCTCATTGCGAGGAAGCACCGAAATCACGTAGAGCTCGACTTGCGGCAGAGCTTCCTTGATCGTGTCAGCGATCTCGATCGTATTTTCGCTCACCGGTATTGGTTCCAGGGCGTGGTACGTGTCATTGGTTCCGATCATCAAAAAGATACGATCAGGCGCATGGCGCGTAATCTGGTTCATGCGTAGCATCACGCCATCTGTGGTGTCCCAGGCGATGCCATGATTTGCGGATTGAACCCCTGGAAACATAGTATCCAGCGGCGCCGCCTCGGTGATGCTGTCACCAACAAAAAGGACACCCCCTCGCATGATGGGTAGGGCTTCGATCTCATCCAGACGTCGATTGACATGATCATGTGACTCCGGTGGCAGTCCGGACCAAAGTACACTGCCGGAGGCGCGCTCGAGCGCCGCAGGGCTTGCTGGTATGCTCTGACTGACGCAGCCCGCCAGCATAACCGCAAAACAGGCGAAAATCGTTATACGCATTAACATTCAGAGGCGCTCCGTCATGGTCTTGGGCCGAACCGCGTGGTACCCGTCTCCAGAACCCGCCAGGCATGGTGTACGAAGTCAACCAGAAGCGGTCGCGTATCCCGCGGGTCGATAATCTCCTCGGCGTAGAAGGCCTCTGCGGTTCGGAATGGCGATGCGATCGCGTCAAAGCGCTTGTAGAGGCTTTTCAAGTAAGCCTCCTTGTCCTCAGCCTCGAGAATTTCCTTACGATAGGCCGCTTCGATTCCACCCGCCATTGGCAGCGATCCCCAATCCCCGCTCGGCCAGCAATAGCGCCACTTTGCCTTGGATGGGTTGAACATGGCGCTGCCCGCCAGACCATAGGCTTTGCGAATGACCACGGCACAAATCGGCACCGTCGCCTGATAAACGGCGGCCATGGCGCGGACGCCTTTGCGAGTCACGCCGGCGGTCTCATGCTTCACCCCGCAGGCAAACCCTGGGCAATCAACAAAGTGGATGACCGGCAAATGGAATGTCGAGCAGAGATCCATATGGCGCGTGACCTTGTCACAGACATCGGCTGTCCAGGCGCCATCCAGGAAGAAGGGATCACCGGCCAGGATGCCGACGGGGTGACCATCGACGCGCGCGAAGCCCGTCACGATGCCACGGCCCCATTGCTCGCCAATCTCGAAAAAGCTGCCTTTGTCGACGGCCGCGGCGATGATTTTGCGCGGCTTGTAGGGCGTCTTGCCATCGGTCGGCACGAGAGACAGCAAGCTGTCTTCCTTGCGGTTCGGATCATCTGTCGGCGTCACAACTGGCGGTAATTCGTGTACGGATGATGGCAAATAGGAGAGGAATTGGCGGGCCGCTTCGAAGGCGTCGGCTTCGCTATCAACCACCGCATCTACGGTGCCATTACGAGCTTGAATCTGCCAGCCGCCCAATTCTTCCTTGGTAACATCCTCTCCGAGCGCGCGGGTCACAGGCGGTCCGGCGACGAACACCTGAGACAAGCCTTTGACCAGGACCGAGAAATGGCTCGCCGCCAGCCGTCCGGCGCCCATGCCGGCACATGGGCCCAGGCCAAGCGAGACATAAGGCACTTCCGACATGCCTGTGACGATATATTCCCAGCCTGGCGTTTCAGGAATGTAGGTGCGCGGGTCCTGCTCGAACATTTTGATCGAACCGCCACCTCCCGTCCCATCAATGAGTTGCACAAGCGGCATGCGATATTCCTGGCTCTGCTTTAGAGACTGCAACAGCTTGCCCCGGATTGAGGCATCGGCAGCGCCGCCGCGCACCGTAAAATCATCACCGAGAATGAAGATCGGTCGGTCATTGATCCGCGCCCGTCCGACCACGGAGTTGGAGGCCATGAAATCTTCGAGTTCTTCATCGCGATCATAGACGGCCCGTCCAGCGATTTTTCCGATCTCGTGAAAACTGCCAGGATCGGCCAGGAAGGCGACCCGCTCGCGCACCGTCAGTTTGCCTCGGCCCTTTTGGCGCGACACGGGCTCGTCCCCGCCCATACGCTCGGCCAGCCGCTCGCGACGGCGCAATTCTTCGATTGATTTTTCCCAAGACATAGCCCTGTTTCGAAACCTTCCGCAGCGGCGGGTCAAGGCCAAATCGCGTCCTTGATTCAAAACGGAATTCCAAACTGCTGCAGTTTACGTAAGCGGTACCCTTGCATCGCCCTGTCAGGCCTGCTTTATCGACAGCAGGAGCATAAGACAGGGAGGCTTCCTCATGGATCTCGCAGAATTGACCTCAAAAGCCGCCGCAGCCGTTGCTGGCGGGGACAGTGGTTTTGCAAAGAAAGTAAAGTTTGACTTTGGTGATGTCGGTAGACTGTTCATCGA
>JBCCZH010000402.1:0-2977 GCA_039188075.1 Pseudomonadota bacterium | reverse complement strand
GCGCGCCGCTCTATGCCCGCGTGGTGGAAAGCCTGGCGCCTATGATGGCGCGCTTGAAAGGCGAATCAGGCTGGTCAGGTCTGATGCTCGTCACCGGTGCGACGGGACCGGGCGAGGCGCGGCAGCTTCGTGATCTCGCGCCGTCAGCTCTGTTTCTGGTCCCCGGATATGGCGCGCAAGGCGCCGGCGCGGCGGATGCGGTGGCCGGTTTTGCGCCAGCCCCGGATGGCGGCAGGCGTCTGGAAGGCGGTTGTGTGAACGCCTCTCGATCCGTCACCTTTCCGGAAGGATCTGCCACCGCCAAGAGTATCGAGGCGTGGCAAAGCGTGATCGCGGCGGCGATCGACGCCGCACAGAGTGACCTCACGCAAGCGGTGTCTTTGGCCTAGCCCTTTACCAGGATGGTCAGATCTTCCGGCTCACCGATCACCGCGACATGGTCGCCGGGTTGCAGCACCTCTTTAGGCGCCGCGATGATAATATCGCCGTCACGTTCAATGATCGCGATCAGGCAGCTGCCTGGCAGATCAATCTCCGACAGCGGGCGCCCGACACAATCCTGCAGCCGGCCAAGGTCGGATATCGGTGCGTGCAGGAAATGATCGTCGCGCATCAGGATCTCATTCATATCCTTGTCCGACTTGGCCGACAGCCAGCGCCGCTCGAAGTCGAATGACTGAACCACTTCGGCCAGGTGACCGGCCAGGCGCAAGTCGAGGCCGGCCGGTTTGCGCGGACAGATCAGCATCATGATCGTATGCACCCCATCGGCTTCCGCCATGTCCATATGCGCCTCATGGGTGAAGCGGAACACCACCAGTTCGGGGCTGGAGAGCGCATCATGGCTGCGATAAGCGAGCAGGACATGGTCGCTTAACGGGTGCAGCGTCGCGGTGCCTGTGGTGAACACGCTGTCCATGACCTCTTCTTCAATGCCATAGGCGCTGTGGCCAATATTCTTCACCTCATCAATCAACATTTCGCGGGTATAGGTGCCGTGTGAATAGGTGTGGACGACACAGCGCGCGATCAGCGCTTCATAGGTCAGATTCTGTTTCTGGGTGCGGTCATGAATGATCGTCATCAATTCGCGTTCCAGGCCCTCATAGCGCATCTGGCCGAGGCGTTCATGGACGTGATAGATCGCCCCGCGCCGAACCAATTGGCCCGAGGCATAGAATTGAAACCAGAGCGCACAGGCAATGGTCAGCATGCCGGTAAATCCGATCGCCAGTATGCCCATTTCGACAATCAGCCAGAACGAGACCAGAATTCCGAGAATAGGCAGCCAGGGATAAAAAGGCAGTCGGTAGCCCGGCTTATAGGTCGCAATCCGGCTCTCGCGCATGACGATCACGGCGACGCTGACCAGGCCGAACAGGAAGAGCTGGAACGCACTGGCCAGCTTGGCGACCGCTTCGACATTGAACAGAAGCAGCACCGCAATCATCGAGAAGGTTGTCACCGCGATCGAAAAGACCGGCGTCCCGAAACGTCCAATCACCGCAAACCGTTCAGGCAGCAATTTATCCTTGGCCATCGCATAAGGGTAGCGGCTGGCCGACATGATGCCGGCATTGCCCGTTGAGGCAAAGGCCGCGATCGCCGAGACCACGATCAGGATGACTCCGAGATCAAACGGCCAGTCGCCGACAAATTGGCGCCCAGCATCTGCGACCGGTGTGAGACTGCCATACAGGCTCTCAATCGGCAGGATGGCGATGATGACGATCAGGCCAAGCGTGTAAATCGCCGTCGCCGTAATCAGAGACAGGACCATGCCCAGCGGAATATTACGATCCGGGCTCTGCACTTCTTCGGCGACGCTCGCCACTTTGGTCAGGCCGGCATAAGAGACAAAGACCAGGCCAATCGTCGCGACGAAGCCGACCGTCCCGGCCGTGAAGAAAGGCTGCGATTCGGCATTCGGATTGAGGCCTTCGGCCACGCCCGTATGCGCCAGGCCAAAGATGACAAATCCCGCCAGGATCACCACCAAGGTCGAGACCAGAAGACGTTGCAGGAATGTTGTCTCCTTGGCGCCAAAGGCATTGATCAAGCCAAACACCAAGGTCAGAATCACGGCCAGAACCAAGATCGGTACATCGAGATACAGACTGAGATAGGCCCCCATGCCGACCAGCGCAAAGGCGCTTTTGAACACCACAGCGACCCAGGAGCCGAGCCCGCCAATCGTCCCGAAAAGCGGTCCGAGCGCGCGGTCGAGAAAATAATAAGTGCCGCCAGCTTTCGGCATCGCCGTCGAGAGTTCGGCCATGCACAACATGGCTGGGATGATCAGAAACCCGGCCAACAAATAAGCGAGATAGACCGAGTCACCTGTATAACTGGCCGCGATCCCGGGCAGCAAAAAGAAGCCGGAGCTGAACATGGCCCCGGTTGAAACGGCATAGACGTCAAAAAGCGTGAGATTCTTCTTGAGCTTCTGTTCGCTCGCCATGTCATACCCCGCGGAATTTCCAGGCCCTGCTCGGGGGATATAAGCTGCTTCTGTTACCACACCAGAAATTTTCATGACGTGAGTCAGTGCCTAGGGTTTTCACCCTAACTTTCCCCCGCGTCCTGTCTCGACACTGCAGCGAAATTCCCTACTGTCATGGGCATGTCAGGGCGCGTCAGATGCCCAAGCATGAGAGGAAACGAGGAAAGCGCTTATGAAACCGCTAAATTTGGCGGCGTACGCCGCTGCATGTGTATTTGGTCTGGCCGCCTGCTCCGGCTCTGAAACGAACGAAACCCCACCCGTCGAAGCGGCCACATTCGCGGATGTTACGGATGCCCGGCTCGACAATGCCGAAGCGACGCCCGCCGAATGGCTTGGCTATGGCTTTGACCGCGAAGAGACACGTCACTCACCCCTGACCGGCATCAGCAAGGAAAATGTCGCCAATCTCGGGGTTGCCTGGACTTATGATCTGGCGACCAATCGCGGCGTGGAATCGACGCCGATCGTGAT
>JBCCZH010000401.1:0-2978 GCA_039188075.1 Pseudomonadota bacterium | reverse complement strand
GTCGGACAAGGAAGTCCTGATCACGCGCCAGACCGTGTGGATCTTCCGCGGCGAAGTGGCGATTGCGATCCTGTTAATTTTCGCGGCCTTGTTCACGCCGATGGGACCCTTCGCCGGGGCCCTGATGTTCCTCAACTGGCCAAACGCCTATCTGATGTCCTATCTGGCAGAGAAGACCAGCCGAAAGCCTGTGGCGAGCGTGCTTCAAGCGGGGCCGGATGCCTAAGCACTGAGATGCCCAACCACGCGACGTGTGTGCGGATGCGTGCGATGTTCGAACAAATAGATGCCTTGCCAAGAGCCGAGTGCCAGCCGACCGTTGACGATCGGGATGGACAGTGAGGTCTGCAACAAAGCCGCCTTGATATGGGCCGGCATATCATCCGGACCTTCGGCGCGATGGACAAGATAGGCCATGCTCGGATCATCCGCGTCGGGAACCAGGCGCTCGAAAAAAGCCTGCAGATCCCGTTGCACATCCGGATCGGCATTCTCCTGAATGACGAGAGAGCAGGATGTGTGCTGACAGAACAGCGTCAGCAAGCCCGTGGCCACGCCCTGTCCGCGCACAAAGTCTTGCACGCTCGCCGTGAATTCATACAGGCCGGGACCCGTGGTCGAACATTCAAAAACCGTCTGCACATCACCCTCTCATGCGCATGAAAAAAGCGGCCCGCAGGCCGCTTTTCTGTTTTAGGTATCCAGGAAGCTGCGCAGCTTGCGGCTGCGGCTTGGATGTTTCAGCTTGCGCAAGGCCTTCGCTTCGATCTGGCGAATCCGTTCGCGTGTCACCGAGAATTGCTGGCCGACTTCTTCCAGCGTGTGATCAGTATTCATACCAATCCCAAACCGCATCCGCAGGACCCGCTCCTCGCGCGGGGTCAGAGAGGCCAAAACACGGGTCGTCGTCTCGCGCAGGTTGGACTGGATCGCGGCGTCGACCGGCAGCAAGGCGGCCTTGTCTTCAATGAAATCGCCAAGGTTGGAATCCTCGTCATCGCCAATCGGCGTTTCGAGCGAGATTGGCTCTTTGGCAATTTTCAGAACCTTGCGGATCTTCTCGAGCGGCAGGCCGAGCTTCTCGGCCAGCTCTTCCGGCGTCGGCTCGCGGCCAATTTCGTGCAGCATCTGGCGCTGTGAACGAACAATCTTGTTGATCGTCTCGATCATGTGCACCGGAATGCGAATGGTCCGCGCCTGGTCGGCAATCGAGCGGGTGATCGCCTGACGGATCCACCAGGTCGCATAAGTCGAGAATTTATAGCCGCGGCGATATTCAAACTTATCCACCGCCTTCATCAGACCGATATTGCCTTCCTGAATCAGATCGAGGAATTGCAGGCCGCGATTGGTGTATTTCTTGGCGATTGAGATCACCAGACGGAGATTGGCCTCGACCATTTCCTTCTTGGCGATCCGGGCTTCGCGTTCACCTTTCTGAACCCGCTGAACAATCTTGCGATAGTCATCAATCGGAATCCCGATTTCCTGGGCGACCATCTGAATCTCGCCGCGAATGTCGGCAATTTTGTCGGTTTCGCGTTCGGTGAAGCGTTCCCACTTCTTGGACATGGCGGCAACGTCCTCGACCCATTTCGGATCCAGCTCGCGGCCAAAATAATTCTTCAGGAATTCGGACCGCGGTACACCATGCGCATCGGCCAGACGCATCAGCTGGCCTTCAAGGCCCATCAGCTTCTTGTTGATCGCATAAAGCTGTTCAACCAGCGCTTCGATCCGCGCATTGTTGATGTGCATCGTCTTCAGCTCATCCACAATGTTCTGCGAAATCCCGTCATAATTTTCCTGGTCTTTCGGCGTCAGGCCCTTACCGGCCATGCGACGCGTCACCAGCTTTTCCTGCAGCTTGCGGAATTTGGCAAAGCCGCCGGCAATCTCGTCCAGCTTGTCGAGCACGCCATCGCGCAGCTCGGCCTCCATGCCGGACATGGACATGGCGGCGCCTTCTTCCTCATCCTCGCGCTCTTCGCGGGCATGACGTTCTTCTACGGTCTCGTTTTCGCGCGCTTCGGCTTCTTCCTCGTCGAGCTCGTCTTCTTCCGGCGCCGGATTTTCCGCGCCATACGTCGCTTCGAGATCGATCAGGTCACGCAGCAGGATGCGCTCGTTTACCAGCTCGTCGCGCCAGACCATCATGGCTTCAAAGGTCAGCGGCGATTCACACAGGCCCCGGATCATCGCATCACGGCCGGCTTCAATCCGCTTGGCAATCGCGATCTCGCCTTCACGGGACAACAGCTCGACGGCCCCCATTTCGCGCAGATACATGCGCACCGGGTCATCGGTCCGGTCAGAGCCGCGGGCATTACCCTTCTTGGTGACAGCGCCAGTCGTGCCGGTCGTCGCGACGGCGGTCGACTTGGCAGCGGCTTCGCCTTCTTCTTCACTGTCGACGACGGTGATGCCCTGCTCAGACAGCATGGCCATCGTGTCTTCGATTCGGTCCGAGGAGAGCTCATCCTCCGGCAGGACCTTGTTCAATTGCTCAAGCGTCACATAGCCTTTGGCTTTGGCGTCCTTGAGAAATTTTTTGACTTTGGTGTCACTGAGATCGAGGACCGGACGGTCTTCAGTGTCTTCAAGTACTTCCGCTTTGGCTTTCGCCATGTATCGCTCCTGTCCGCTGCGTGCCATGTCGCAACATACAATTTCCATTCCGTAAAAGACCGATCAGCTTTGATCTGCCTTTTCGGCTGCCTCATTGAGACGCGCCGTGCGTGCCCTTCGCTCGGACACGAGCCGATGCCGGTGACGCGCATCCTCGGGGGTGGCAAATGCCTCTCCCGAAGTACGGCCCGACGGGTCCGTGCCATCTAGGCGTGCATACTGTTCCAGGGCGATTAGCCATTCCCGCTCCTCTGACCCACCTTGGGGAATTTCTGGGATGTCGGGATAGAGTGTTAGCAGTTCTGCAGCGCGCGTTTTTCCAAGGCTCTCTAAATGGTTGCTGATGGCCG
>JBCCZH010000400.1:0-2987 GCA_039188075.1 Pseudomonadota bacterium | reverse complement strand
GGAATATCCTTCCGGAAGGTCAGACATTGACGAACGAATCCCCTATGGCATGTCTGCCGCCAGATAAGCATAAAGAGGGCCAAAAGCCATGACCACTCGCCTGACAGAAGAACAGGTCATGATTCAGGATATGGCAAAGCGATTTGCGGGCGATCGGCTCGCGCCGCATACGTCATCTTGGGATGAAGAAAAATACTTTCCTGTGGACGTCATCAAAGACACCGCAGAGCTCGGTTTTGCCGGCATCTATGTCGGCGAGGATGTCGGTGGATCGGCGCTCGGTCGGCTCGATGCCGCGCTGATTTTCGAGCAATTATCCTACGGCGATGTATCCACCGCGGCCTTCATCTCGATCCACAATATGGCGAGCTGGATGATTGACCGCTTTGGCAGTGATGAGCAGCGCAAGACCTGGCTGCCAAAGCTGACCTCAATGGAGCTGATCGCCTCCTATTGTCTGACAGAACCGGGCTCCGGATCGGATGCGGCCGCAATGAAGACGACAGCGGTGCGCGACGGCGATGAATATGTGCTCAATGGGTCCAAACAATTCATATCTGGCGCGGGAACCAGCGATGTCTATGTCCTTATGGCGAAGACCTCCGATGCGGGCGCGCGCGGGGTTTCGGCTTTCATTATTCCGCTCGGCACGCCTGGTCTGAGCTTCGGCAATAATGAGAAGAAAATGGGCTGGAATTCGCAGCCGACCAAACAGGTCTTGCTCGATGATGTTCGCATCCCGGCTACCAATCGGATTGGCGACGAAGGGCAGGGCTTCAAGTTTGCCATGGCGGGTCTGGATGGTGGCCGGTTGAACATTGCCGCCTGTTCGCTCGGCGGGGCGCAGCGGGCGCTCGACAAGGCGCTGGATTATGCCAGGGAGCGCAAACAGTTTGGCCAGCCCATCGCGGACTTCCAGGCGATCCAATTCAAGCTGGCGGATATGGAAACAGAACTGCAAGCCGCCCGCGTGATGCTCTATGAGGCTGCATCAAAACTGGACGCGAAAGCGGCGGATGCGACGCGCTGGTGTGCCATGGCGAAACGCTTTGTGACCGATACGGGTTTCAAGGTCGCGAATGATGCGCTGCAAATTCATGGCGGTTATGGTTATCTGTCTGAATATGGCGTCGAGCAAATTGTCCGCGATTTGCGCGTGCATCAGATCCTCGAAGGCACGAACGAGATCATGCGGGTGATTGTCAGCCGGGATATGCTGAAAGGTTAGCGCGGTCCGCCGCCACGAAAAGACCAGAATTGATGTGCAGACCCATCCGCTGGAAAACAGATTGAAGGGTCCAGATGCAGGCGGTTCGAACAGCGATATTTTTTGGCTTGAGCATGCTCTGCACAATGGGAGCCTTGGCACAGGGCTGGAACAATCCGGCCGATAAATATGCGGACGCCTATCAGGACTATAGCGACGCCTTCTGTCCGATCGGACAGGATGGGATTTCTCATTTTGCTTATTTTACCCGCGATCGAGGTCGGATGCGCGGCCATGCATTCCTTGAGCACGAGCGGTTTAAAGGGGCGCAGATCATGTATGCCTGGCGCCAATTGGAAACCGCCGAGGGGGTCTATGACTTCTCGATCATCCGGTCCGACATTGATTACCTCAAGTCGCATGGAAAGAAGCTGTTTATCCAGCTTCAGGATGTGAGTTTCACAGCCGGCTACAAACCGCTGCCGGATTATATGCTGACAGAGGCTTATGAGGGTGGGCTGGTGCCATATCGCGCCAATGGCGCAACCATTGGCTGGATTTCAAAACGCTGGCATCCGAAGGTGCAAGCGAGGTTTCACGCCTTGATGACGGCTTTGGGTGAAGCCTTTGATGGCGAGATTGAAGGCATCAATTTGCAGGAAACCGCGATCGATGTCGCGCCCGAAACAGATCCGAGCTTTGCGCCAGCGCTTTATGCCCAAGCCGTGCAGAACAACATGCGGGCGCTGAAATCAGCATTCCCGACCTCAACAACCCTGCAATACGCCAACTTCATGCCGGGCGAATGGCTGCCCTGGGAAGATGAAGGCTATTTGCGCGGCATCTATGAAACAGGCGAGGAGATTGGCGTTGGACTCGGTGCGCCAGATCTGCTCGTCAAGCGACGCGCGCAATTGAACCATCCTATCGCGCTGATGCATGAGGGGACCTATACCGCGCCCCTCGGGATTGCCATTCAGGATGGCAACTATGTTGGTGGCACAGGTGCGGATGCCCATTTCCAGAGCCGAAATGAAGGCGGCTTGGAAACGCAGTCTCAGGTTCCGATGCTGCAGGCATTTGCGAAGGAATTTCTGCGCGTCGATTACATGTTCTGGGTCGACCAGGCGCCGTATTTTGAAAATCAGGTTCTACCCTGTTTCGCGCAGAATTGACGTCCGCGGCGTCAGGCGACTAACATCGCCTGCGAAGACGCTTCCAATAGATGAGGCGCGCGGAGGAATGAGATGCAGATTTATTCAACAGATGGATTGGGCGCCGAGATTACCGGCGTCGACATTAAAAACCTGACCGATCAGGAATTCGCCGACGTGCAGGCCGCCTTTGCCGAGCACGGCGTGATTTTCTTTCGCGATCAGGAGACGCGTGAGACCGATCACATCGCCTTCGCGGAACGGTTCGGGGACATTAACGTCAATCGCTTCTTCGCCGCGCATCCCGACTATCCGCAGATCGCCCTGGTCGCCAAGGAGCCCGATCAGAAGGACAATATTGGCGGCGGCTGGCATACGGATCACTCTTATGATCATGAACCGGCTCTGGGCTCTGTCCTGGTCGCGCGCGAACTGCCTGAGACGGGCGGCGACACGATGTTTGCCTCCATGTACAAGGCGTATGAAACGCTGAGCGATGAGATGAAAGACCGAATTGACGGACTCTCGGCATTGCATTCCGGCAAGCATATTTTTGGCGAAGGACCCGACAGCTATTATAACACGTCCGATGCGGGCAGCCATGATGATGGCACGAACCGGATCGG
>JBCCZH010000399.1:0-2990 GCA_039188075.1 Pseudomonadota bacterium | reverse complement strand
GACAAACTGTTACAGGAGTCGGCTGATGACAGCGATGTCTCGCCTGTTGCCATTGTTACGCATGTGTGTTCTCGCGGTGACATAGAGGCCGCGCGCACGCGGGTTTCGGCACTGGAAGCGAGTGTCGGCGCTCCGCAGGTCATACCGATCGATGCGGTCAATGAGTAATTAGTGCTGGGTCAGGAGTGGCCTGGGGGAGAATGAGATGAGTGAAAGCGTTTTGATTCCGCATCTGGCGGACGCCATGGTGCGCGTAACTGAGAAAGCTGCAATCGCGGCAGAGACTTTGGCAGGGCGCGGCGACGAAAAAGCCGCTGATGCTGCCGCGGTCGATGCCATGCGAACCGCCTTTAACGCGGTTGATTTCCAGGGCCGCGTGGTGATCGGTGAAGGCGAACGCGACGAAGCTCCCATGCTCTATATTGGCGAGGAGGTCGGCACGGGCAAAGGACCTGAAATCGACATCGCGCTTGATCCGCTGGAAGGCACAACCCTGACGGCGAAGGCCATGGCGAATGCGCTGGCGGTTCTGGCGATTGCCCCGCGCGGCGGACTGCTGTTCGCGCCGGACACTTATATGGACAAGATCGCGATCGGGCCGGGCTATGAAGCCGGGATTATCGATCTCGATGTATCGCCGGCCGAGAATATTGCGGCCATGGCCAAGGCCAAAGGCGTGGCTGTCAGCGACATGACCGCGTGCGTACTCGACCGCCCGCGTCATGCGGAAATTATCGAAAGCCTTCGGGCCGTCGGCGCACGCGTACATCTGATTTCGGATGGCGATGTTGCGGGCGTCATCAATACGACCAACCCATCCACCGGGATTGATCTCTATGTCGGCTCCGGCGGAGCGCCAGAAGGCGTGCTGGCCGCGGCGGCCTTGAAATGTGTCGGTGGACAGATGCAAGGCCGTCTGGTCTTCCGCAATGATGATGAGCGCCGCCGTGCCGATCGCACCGGCATTACCGATTATGACAAGAAATATGACCTGCATGAGCTTGCTTCGGGCGAGACCGTCTTCTGCGCCACGGGGGTGACCAAAGGCGGCCTGGTTGATGGCGTTGTCCGCCAGAACGGGCATATCGAGACGGATACGCTGGTCATGAGCAGCGCTGATGGCATGGTGCGCAAAATCAAGTCGTGGCACCGCGTTTAACTGGCCTCTGTTCCGGCGCGCTGATCGCGCTTGCGGCGCTGTCGGCCTGCGCGGGAAGTGAATATTACGAGGACATTACCGACACTTTGGTTGAGGGTGACCGGCTTTATGTGTCCGGAACCCTGAATGCTCTGACCTATGACGAGATAAAGCGTCAGCTTGATCGACATCCCGAACTCAGGACGGTGGTCCTGGAGCACATTGACGGGTCGATCGATGATGACGTGAATCTGCGAACCTCTTTGCTCATTCATGATGCTGGACTCGACACTTTCGTCCCGGCAGACGGTATTATCGAGTCCGGGGCGGTCGACCTTTTCTGTGCCGGGCATAACCGGATCGCTGAGCGCGGTGCCCGGATCGGTGTACACTCCTGGGCCGATGAAGATGGGCTGGAAGGCGGGGACCTGCCGCGCGAAAGCGAGGAGCATGACATCTATCTGCGCTATTTTCGCCAGGTCGATTGTCCGACGGAATTCTACTGGTTCACACTCGAGGCGGCCTCATCGGGCGGCATGCACTACATGACCGAAAGCGAGTTGCTCGAATATCAGGTCGTCACCGAACTGCGCTGAGCGCTGGCCTGCAGCATTTCCGCCGGACGCGAGTCATGTTTCAAGGCGGCATGAGTGAAAGACGCGGATTCGTATCCGAGTCCCATGGTGGACGCTATTGGACTGTAAACACACCTGATGAGGCGGATGTGCGCTCGCTCGCACCGCGCCTGGGGGGTGATGACTTGTTGGCACGTCTCTTGGCGCCGCGCGGGGTGGCTGCCGACCAGGTCGAGAGCTTCCTGAATCCGACCTTGCGGGCGTTGTTCCCGGATCCTGCCAGCTTTCAGGACATGATGCTGGCGGCGGAATTGACCCTGGATGCCATCATCGAAGGCAAACAGGTCACCGTCTTTGCCGATTATGACGTAGATGGCGGCACCAGCTCGGCCATTCTCACACGCTATTTCAGGGCCTGGGGACGCGAGATCGGGCTCTATGTCCCCGACCGCCTGACGGAGGGCTATGGACCCAGCCCGGAAGCCTTCCGAAGCCTGAAATCCGCCGGGGCCGATCTGGTCATTACCGTCGATTGCGGCGCCGCAGCGACGGCGGCGCTCGCCGAAGCCAAGGCCATCGGATTACCGGTCATTGTCATTGATCACCACCTCATGGGCAAAACGCCGCCAGCTTGCGCCGCTTTGGTCAACCCAAACCGGGCCGATGATACAAGCGGGCAGGGCCATCTGGCCGCGGCCGGGGTCGTCTACGTGTTTGCCGCGGCGTTGAACAAGCTGGCGCGGGAGCGCGGCATCGCGCCGCCGGAGGGGCTACCGGATATCCTGCATTGGCTCGATCTGTGCGCGCTCGGAACGCTTTGCGATATGTCACCCTTGCGCGGCGCCAATCGCGCCTTTGTCAAACAAGGGCTGAAAATTCTAGAGCGCGGTCAGAATCCAGGGCTAAGGGCGCTCGCCGATATTGCCGGTATCGGAACGATTGAGAGCGTCTATCATGCCACATTTGTGCTCGGCCCACGATTGAATGCGGGCGGGCGCGTCGGGGATCCCTGGCTTGCCGCGAAACTTCTCGCTACGGATGATCGCGGGGAGGCAATCGCGCTCGCTGAACGCCTTCACGCGCATAATGATGAGCGCAAGGCCGTTGAAAGTGCAATCCTCGAGCAGGCGACGGTTGAAGCACAGAAACAGCTGGACGCCAATCCGGATACAGGTGTCCTGATTGCGGCAGGCGAAGGGTGGCATCCAGGTGTGATCGGTATCGTTGCGGGCCGTTTGAAAGACCGGTTTCATCTGCCCGCCATTGTTATTGGCTGG
>JBCCZH010000398.1:0-2997 GCA_039188075.1 Pseudomonadota bacterium | reverse complement strand
TTCCGGGACTTTGGCGGCTATCAGGGCGCGGGTGGACGGTCCATTCGCACCGGCGCCCTGTTTCGCTCGGCCCAGTTCGGCGAGGCGAGCGAGTCCGACATGGCGGCTTTGGCAGCGTACAATATCAAGGTCCAGGCCGACCTGCGCCGCCCGGATGAACGCGAGCGGCACGGCCATCGCTGGCCCGTGAATGGCGTCCAGGTGATCTCAAGCGACAAGGGCGAGGCGACGCAGGCCCCGCATGTGCGTTTCCTGACTGAAGTCGCCGTCGATGCGCCAAAGGCCCATGGCTGGATGGTCGATTATTATCGCGCCGCGCCCTACAAGGAGCAGCATATCGAAACCTTCTCGGCCTGGTTCAAGGCGATTGCCGGCCTGGCGCCAGATGAGGCGGCCGTGGTCAATTGCGCCGCTGGAAAAGACCGGACGGGTATTCTCTGCGCGTTGACCCATCATGTGCTTGGCGTCGATCGCGAAGCCATATTTGCGGATTACGAACTGACCAATCAGGCCGCGGATGTTGCCGGCCGCCTGCCGGAAATGGCGCGCCTGTTCAATGACCATATCGGCAAGGATTATGACCACGCTGTCTATCACCCCTTTGTCGGGGTAGATGTTAGTTTTCTCGAAGCGGCTTTGGCATCGATCGAGGCGGAATCAGGGACTCTGGATGATTATCTGTCTGACACGCTGGGCGTCGGCGCCGCCGAAACCGAGCAATTGCGGCGTCAGTTCCTGGCCTAAGGCAGGTTGACGCGCGACCTGCTGGCGCAGGCCTTGTTTACGAATTTCTGCTAGTTTCAAGCCATGGCTGACGCGCTTTACGTCTATGATGGCGAGTGTCTTTTGTGCTCGCGCTTCGTACGTTTCCTGGTCAAGCATGACCGGAAACAGGAATTGCGGCTGGCGACTGCCCAGTCTGCTACGGGACGGGCCATCTATCGCGAGCACGAACTGGATCCGGACGAGATGTCGACGGCGATCTTTCAGGTCGGAGATCGCACATGGATAAATCTTGATCTCTTTATCGAGGGCCTTGCCTGGTGCGGTGGGCCGTGGAAAGCGGCGCGTTTGCTACATGTCTTGCCAGGATTTCTGTCTGACTGGATTTATCGCCGCATTGCGCGCAACCGGAAGCTCTTCAATCGGGGTCAGTGTCCGATGCCCAGCCCGGAAATGAAGGCGAGACTGCTTGACTAAGACGGTTCTCATCCTGGGCGGGTATGGGGTGTTTGGCGGACGACTCGCAAAACGACTGGCGCGGGATCAAGGACTGAACGTGATCATTGCGGGCCGGTCCCTCGCCAAGGCGAATACCTTTGCTCAGGGTTCCCGCTTGCAGACGACGGAGCTGGATATCGGCGCCTCGGATTTCTCGGATCGGATCGCGGCGCTGGCGCCGGATATTATCATTGATGCCGCCGGGCCGTTTCAGGATTATGCCGCGACCCCGTATCAGATTGCGCAACTCGCCATTCGGCTTGGCGCCCATTATCTCGATCTGTCTGATGACGCAGCCTTTACCTCCGGAATTGCTTGCCTGGACGCGGCGGCGCGAAAAGCAGGTGTCACGGTCCTGTCTGGTGTTTCCAGCGTGCCGGCCATCTCAGCTGTTGTGGCCCATCACCTCATTGAAGGTATCGAGGATGTGCACAGCATTGAATCCGTGATTTTGCCGGGCAATCGCGCGCCGCGGGGCGTTTCGGTGATGCGTTCAATCCTGAGCCAGGTGGGTCGTCCATTGCGCCTCTGGCAAGCCAATCGATTTGTGGAACGCCCGGCCTGGAGTGATCTGCGTCGCTATGATTTGGATATTGTCGGCACGCCCACCGTACGGTCCCGGCGCGCCAGCTTGATCGGCGCGCCTGACCTCGATCTGTTTCCTGAAGCGTTCAAAGCCAGGTCCGTGACATTTCGGGCCGGGCTCGAATTGCGCGTCATGCAATATGGATTATGGCTTTTGCACTGGCTGCCACGATGGCGGCTTGTGCGATCGGTGGCGCCGCTTGTGCAGCCGCTAAAATGGCTGGCGGATCGGCTAGAATCCTTCGGACGTGATCGAGGCGGCATGCAGGTCGAGATCACCGGGCGAACCCAGTCCGATCAGTGCGTCCGTCGCACATGGACGCTGATTGTTGAACAAGGCGATGGCCCGCACATTCCGGGAATACCCGCGCAGATCCTTGTTGGACAATTGCTGAACGGAGAGGTCCAAGCTGGCGCGCGCGCCTGTCTGCGGGAATTCACCATGGAGGATTTGGCGGCAGGGTTTGAAGACTTTCATATCACGACCGGACAGAAGCAGCATCCGATCGAGCCAATGTTCGCAACCATTCTGGAGGGTGATTTTCGCAGACTGCCCAAACCGGTTCAGGATTTACACCAGGTTCTGTTCAAACGGCGATGGGAGGGGACCGCATCGGTTAAGCGTGGGACCGGATTCTTGTCCAAATGCGCTGGCTGGATGGCCGGCTTTCCACCAGCATCGGACGAAGTATCGGTCGAGGTGGAGATGACGCGCACGGCGAATGGCGAAGTCTGGCAGCGTCAATTTGGGCCAAAATCGTTTCGCTCCGTTCTGTCCCGTGATCGCCTTCGCAAAAAGTCGGTCCTGGCCGAGCGGTTTGGCTGGATGACCTTCCTGATCGACTTGCGCGTGGAAGGGCAAGAGTTGCAGTTTCCGGTCGTTGCCGGACGCCTGCTGGGCATTCCCTTGCCGACCTTCCTCTTGCCACGCAGCGAGACGCGGGAATTTGCAGATGCCAGCAGAAACGCGTGTTTCGACGTTCGCATAAGTGCGCCCTTCTGCGGGCTGATTGCCCACTATCAAGGCCAGTTGAGCCCAGCCGAGGCCATGCCCTGATCACAGTTTTCGTGAGGCCCTTGTCTAGAGGCCTGCATCCAGCGTATCGGGACGCATGACTGATACTGTTCGTTTGTGCGCCGTTCAGGCCGCACCCATCCTGTTCGACAAGCAAGCCAGCCTCGAGACCGCGA
>JBCCZH010000397.1:0-3010 GCA_039188075.1 Pseudomonadota bacterium | reverse complement strand
GAAGCCAGCGGCATCGAGGTCGAAACCGAAGCCCAGCTGACCGATGCCCTCTCGGCGAATTTCAACTGGACCTATTCCGATGCCCGGTATCCGGATGATTGCGACATTCTCGATCAGACCAACCCGGCCTTTAATCCGAATGCTGCCAATCTTTGTGGCAACAGCCTGACCAATGCACCGGAAAATGTCATCGTCGCTGGCGCGACGTATGAGTTCGATGCTGGCGGGCTGAACTGGTTTGCCAATGGTAACCTGCGATACGAATCCGATCGCCGGACCAGTACCCAACCAACCGAATTGCTTAGCAACGTCCTGTTACCTGGCGACATTCAGGACGCCCACACCAAGATCAATCTGCGCGTCGGTGTTTCCGCACCGGACGATCAGTGGACGATCGAATTGTGGGGCCGCAACGTGACGGACGAAATCACCAAGAATGTCACGTTCAATATTCCGCTGCGCGGTGGCTCTGGTGCCCGTGCTCGCGGTCAATTCACTCAGGATCCCGCCACTTACGGCGTGACCTTGAGAACGCGATTTTAGGATACTCCGAAAATTGCGTTTCCTTCGTACTGGGGCAGCCTCGTGCTGCCCCCTTTTTTTATCCGCGAAACGCCGTCACTTCGATCTCGATCAACATCGCAGCCTCAATCAGATCCGCAATCACCATAGTCGCCGCAGGCCTTATCTGCCCCAGACGTGCCTCCAGAACGGGTTGAACCTCTGAAACCAGAGCGCGATCGACCAATGTGTATTGTACGCGCGCAATATCCGTCATCTCGAACCCGGCCTCGTCTAGAACCGAGGCAATCGTGTCGAAACAGTTCTGCGCTTGCGCATGCACCGCGTCTGGCATCGACATGGTCTGATAATCATACCCCGTGACGCCAGAGATGAAGCACCAGTCGCCCTGCACCACGGCGCGGGAATAGCCCATGGTTTGCTCGAATGGCGATCCGGTTGAAATCAGACGGCGTGGGGACGGCATATCAGCCTCCTTTGTGGTTTTCGCAAAGCGTCTTAAGCTCGCTGCCATAAAACGGGAGGCTGAAACAATATGCATTCAACAATTTTAATCTGCGCCGCGAGCCTGGTCATCCTGACTCTGCTGCTCGCATTCTGGACCAGTATGCAACGCGGCTCGAGCAAGACGATCGCTTATAGTGCGCCGCTGGAGCCGAGCTCGGGCATGGCCAAGGCGCAGCGCGCGCATGGCAACGCCGCGGAATACGCTGCTTTGCTGATCGGCCTGTTCCTGGTCGTCGGATTCGCCTATCAGGGCCGCGACCTGGGCGGCCTGATCAGCTGGACCATCATCGCAGTCACCGTGTCACGTGTTCTGCACGCGCTCGGCTTTCTGATTTGCGAGACCCTGGAAAAGCCGCACGTGCTGAAAATGATTGGCGCGTTGGTGACCTATCTCGGCGGCTTGCTCCTGGCAGGCATGGCCATCTCCAAGGCCCTGTAGGCTTATTTGCCTTCAAAGCTTGGGGCTCGCTTTTCGAGGATCGCATTGACCCCCTCAATGTGATCCTCGGTGTGGTGCATCATGGACTGGGCTGCGGCCGACATTTCCATAATGGTTTCATAGCTCGCCGTGGTTCCATGGCGCAGCAAGGTCTTGGCCACGCGCAGGCTTTGGGGCGGCTGCTGTGCCATTCGCGTGGCCAGAGCCAGGGCCTCATCCATAAGCGTCTCAGCGGGCACCGCGCGTGAGATCAGACCCCAATCGGCGGCCGTCTCGGCATCGATCACATCCCCGGTAAACAGCAATTCAGCAGCGCGGCTGGCGCCGATGATACGCGGCAACAACCAGGCACCGCCATCGCCCGGGATCAGGCCGAGTTTCAGAAAGGTCACGCCAAACTTGGCCTTGTCGGACGCGATCCGCACATCAGCCATACAGGCAACATCGCAACCCAACCCGATGGCCGCGCCATTGATCGCCGCAATGAGCGGGACCTCCAGATTGTAAAGTGAATTGACGATGCGATGGATGTTCCGACGGTATCCTTCCCGCACGCTATAAGGCGAGCCGGCAAAGGCGCCGCTACGATCCCGCATCGCCTTGACGTCACCGCCGGCAGAAAAGGCGCGCCCCTCTCCAGTCAGAATGGCGCAGCGTATGGCCGGATCATCTTCAATCTCAGCGCAGGCCGCCGCCACAGCTGCGCCGTCGCCTTCCTGACCAAGCGCATTCATCATCTCCGGACGGGTCAGCGTCAGAATGGCAATAGCGCCCTGTTTTTCGAGCTTGATGACGGACATGCGGGTTCCTCCAAAGTGTTTGAAACGCTTTTACAGCCCCCGCAGCCGCTGTCACCACTTGCGCCGGGGCAAGTCCTGTGCGGATGTTACAACCATGAATACGATTGCACACATGGTGGTCGCATCCGCAGTGCTGGCGCGCCCGGACAGCCCGAAACGCAATTGGGCGGTGCTGCTCGGGGCCTTTGTTCCAGATGCCTCCATGTTCGTTTTCTTTGCCTGGAGCCGACTCCAGGGCTGGAGCGGAGATGAGACCTGGAATGTGCAATATTGGAACGAGCCGTGGCAGGCGCTCGGGGCGACCTCCAACTCCTTCGTATTATTCGGACTGTTGCTCGCATTGGCCGCCTGGCGCAAATGGCCTCTGGCGGCGGTGATCGCGATCGCAGCCTTGCTTCACCTGGCGCTCGACTTTCCGCTTCATGCCGATGATGCGCATCGCCACTTTTGGCCGGTGACGGATTGGCGGTTCGCGTCGCAGGTTTCGTATTGGGATCCAGAAGCGAATGGCCTGATCGGAGGGGCGATCGAGACTGTGGTCGCGTTAGGAGCGACGCTTGTCTTGTGGCAACGATTCTCAAAACGGCACTGGCGCGCACTTTTCGTCGGCCTGGCTCTGTTGCAATGTCTGGCCTTCAGCGCCCAAATCGCCTGGTCGCTCTAGGGCGTCTCAGCCGCCTCTGCCTCTTTCGCGGTATATGTACCCGTAAACCAGGGCACCCATTCATCCGTCTCGGCATTG
>JBCCZH010000396.1:0-3020 GCA_039188075.1 Pseudomonadota bacterium | reverse complement strand
GGTTTCCAGCATGTCCGGTGTTGGCGTCAGTTCGCCATAGCCGGTTTCCAGCTGCAGGCTCCACAGGACTCCGCACAATTCACGGCCCGCGCCGCGAACCGTGGCGACGATCCGGTCCACCATTGGCTCGGTCAGGACAAAGTTGGGCGTATCCTTGGCGATCAGATCGACATGGCGGCGAATGATCGCCTTGCGCATTTCATTGTCCGGCATTGCCACTTCAACCGAGGCCGCGCCCTTAATTTCGCCGGCCAGCTGTTTTGACAGGCCGACCATATCGCCAGGTGCGGCGTCCGCCGTAATGATGACATGTCCGCCCATCGAGGTGACGGCCCGCAAGGCGCCAAAGAAGGCTGTGTCCGTCTTTGCCTTGCCAGCAATCCAGTGCAGATCGTCAATCATCAGAAGGTCATTCTTTTTGACATAGGCCTGCAGGGCGCTGGTATCGCCGGCCCGGGAATCATTGACGAACCGGGTCATGAATTCCTCGGCCGAGATGTAAGCCAGGCGGCGCTTGTCATTGCGCACCGCAGCTTCTGCCTCAATGGCTTTCAGAATGTGGGTCTTGCCCGTGCCCGGCTGGCCATAGATGACAATCACGCCCGCGGGAATCGGGGCGCCGCTGGCCACACGCTTGCCGAGCCCAACAGCCCGCGCATTCGAGGGTCCAGCGACCAAAGTGGCGAAGGTCATCGTGTGATCAAGATCGAGCGCGGCATAATCCGGCTCATCCTGTTCCAGGTCGAGCACTGGCTCATGGCCGTTCAACCAGGGATCACCCACCATTTCGCGCACGTCTGCTGGCACGCGATTCCACAATTCAAACTTCAAACGACGCTTTTTCGGATCCCGTTTCTGCCACGCTTGTTGCAGCGGGCGAGAAAAATCTGTTGTGACCCGATCCAGTGTCAATTGGTCTGGTGCGGCGATGACGATAGATTTGTCTATCTCGGCGACAAAGCGGATCGCTGTCAGCCATTGTTGTGAGTTATCGGGTTTTGCGTCGGCTTCCACCGCGCCGACAGATTGCGCCCATAGCGACTTTGCCCCCAGCTGCTCACCAGCCTTTGCATTGTCGGAGGAAGCGTTCTGCCCATCAACCCCATACGTCAGCCCCATAAGATGCACCTTTCTTATTCTTGCGTTTCTCATCTTGGCGACCAACGGAAAACACACACGACCTCTGATTTTTGAGCCGGGGAGGCTCACCCCAAATTACGCTGTACACAGAGGACATTCCGTCGATGGATATAGTTAATCAGAGACGGATTTTGGTTGCAACTGAAGAAACTATAAGTTCGCTGGGATTGTCCCGGTTGACTCAGCCAAAGCCCTTGAAGAATCACACAAAAATAAACTCAAAAAGTTGCACTTGACAGGTTTGAGTCCATAGCGCCGACAAGGTATTCAAGCTTTGTTCTGTCAACGTCAAAATTCCGCTTTCTCTGTGGAAATTCACACATTGAGAAACTCGGTTATTTTTCTTTCTTGTGGCACAAGAAAAGCCCGCATGGCAAGTCCAGCGGGCTATGCAATTTTGTCAGTAACCGGACGGGTTGCTGTCGCTTAACTCATCGCCTTTACGCGCGCAGAAAGACGCGAAACCTTGCGGGCAGATGTGTTCTTGTGGATCACACCTTTACCAGCTGCGCGCATGATTTCCGGCTGCGCCGCTTTCAGCGCTTCAGTGGCGGCAGACTTGTCGCCGGCCTCAATCGCTTCCTCGACTTTGCGGACATATGTGCGCATGCGCGAGCGGCGGGCCTTGTTCACTTCGGTGCGGGTCGCAATCTTGCGCACCATCTTCTTGGCTGATTTCGTGTTCGCCATCAAAAACTCCTTTGGTCGCCCTATCTGGCGAAGAGGCGGTAAGTACAGAAACCACCCGCCTGCGTCAACCGTTGCATGCGCCTGGAGATGAAGAATCTACAGACTCTGTTTTGGCCCTAAATCCGGGCCTGACAGTTATTGATTCTTGAAGTGCGCCTGCCGCTTCTCGACAAAGGCTTCCATACCTTCTTTCTGGTCCTCTGTCGCGAACAGGGAATGGAACAGGCGCCGCTCAAACATCACGCCCTGACTAAGCGGGGTTTCATAGGCAGCATTGACCATTTCCTTGGTCAGCATGGCCGCCGCGCGGGGCATGGAGGCAATCTTCTTGGCCACCGCCTTGGCCTCATCGACCAGGTCATCGACCGGAACAATCCGGGACACCAGACCGCAGCGTTCAGCTTCCTCAGCATCCATCATCCGACCGGTCAGGCACATTTCCATGGCCTTGGACTTGCCGGCAAAACGGGTCAGGCGCTGAGTGCCGCCCGCGCCGGGTGAGACCCCGATAGTGATTTCCGGCTGGCCAAACTTGGCTTTCTCGCCGGCCAGAATGAAGTCGCACATCATGGCCAGCTCACATCCGCCGCCCAGGGCATAGCCATTGACGGCGGCGATCAGCGGCTTGCGCGTGCGTGCCGCGCGTTCCCAATTGCGCGTGATGAAGTCTTTATAATAGGCCTCCATATAAGACTGGTCGCGCATTTCCTTGATATCTGCGCCGGCGGCAAAGGCTTTCTTGGAGCCGGTAATCACGATGCAGCCAATCTCCGGATCCTCATCAAAGCGATCCAGCGCGGCGGTCAATTCATCCATCAATTGATTGTTGAACGCATTCATCGCATCCGGTCGGTTCAATGTGATGACCGCAACTTCACCATCCACCTCGGTTAAGAGAGTTTCATAAGCCATGGCGTTCCCAGCTATCCTTGTTTTGCCTCGGTTTTAGACCGTTTGATACAGCCTGACCCATCGATGAATTCTGTAGATTATATTGGTACAGGCGTCGATAGCGATCCTCAGGTCTTGTCCTTAAGTTTATAGATCAAATCGAGCGCTTCACGCGGCGTCAAACTGTCTGGATCCAGGTTTTCGAGGAGGGTGATGGCCGGGTGATCGATCGGGTCTGGCGCGTCCGGCTCGCGCTCCATGCTGGCCGCGAAGAGGGGGAGCGTATCGACGGCATCCGG
>JBCCZH010000395.1:0-3028 GCA_039188075.1 Pseudomonadota bacterium | reverse complement strand
GCCGCGGCACCTCAAGGCGTTCCAGCCCGCGCAAACGCGGCGGCGGGTTCAAGACGGGCGGTGGATTCTAGAGCCCTGGCCAAGCCCCCCAAAAGTGTTCCTGCAACGCTTGAAGCGTGCCTGTGCCTCGTCTAGGTTCCGTTCAAAATTTTCGATCATTCAGGAGCCGCCATGTTGCGCCGCGTTTTCACCGCACTCATCGCCTTGTCATTTTCCGCGTTCGCCGCACCCGCTTTTGCGAAACCGGTCGAGTATTTCCAGGTCGAGGGCGTCACTTACGATACCAATGTCCCGTCTTTCGAGTCCCAGGTCGGTTACGAAATTGGCGATCGTCCGGTGCGTTTCGGCGACATGATCCCCTATTTGCAGGACCTCGCAGAACGCTCAGACCGGATCAGCGTCGATACGATTGGCTATTCCCATGAGCGACGCCCGATCCTGACCTTTATCGTGACCAGCCCCGACAATCACGCCAATCTGGAATCGATCCGCCGAACCCACCTGGCGCGCCTGCAAGGGAATGCCGCCGCCGACGCCGCGCCCATGGTGCTGTGGATCAATTATGGCGTCCATGGCGCAGAGACCTCTTCCATGGATGCAGCCATCCCGCTGCTCTATCACTTCGCAGCGGCTGTAGGGCCAGCGATCGAAACACAACTCGATAATGCCGTCATGATCTTCACCGTCTTGTTTAATCCGGATGGCCATGCCCGGCGGATCGATCATGTCGAGACCTTCTGGTCCTATGGCGAGAATACCGACCTGAATGACGCCGCCCATAATATGTGGATCGAAGCGCGGACCAACCATTACTGGTTTGACCTCAATCGCCAATGGCTGCTGCTCACGCAGCCAGAGAGCCAGGCCTGGATCCAGGAATGGCACAAATGGAAACCTATGGTCTCAGCGGATTATCACGAGATGGGATCGGCCAGCCCATACTATTTCCACCCCGGTGAAGAATTGCGCCGCAACCCGCTTATCCCAGAACGTGCCCGCGAGCTGACGCAAGGCATTGGCGAGCGGCATGCCGCTTTCCTGGACAGCGAAGCGCGGCTCTACTGGACCGAACAGGGCTTTGACAATTTCTATATCGGCAAGGGCTCAACCTATCCTCAGATCAATGGCTCGCTCGGCATCCTGTTCGAAGCCGGCGCCGCGCGCGGCGGCGCGGTCAAGACCGAGCGCGGACTGGTCGAGACCGCGGATAATGTGCGAACCCAGTTCCGCACCGCCCTGACCACCATCCAGGGCGCACTGGACCTGCGCACAGAGATTACTGCCTATCAACGCGACTTCTTTGCCGAGAATGCGCGCCAGGCGGCAAGCGGAAATCAAGCCGGCTGGGTCTTCACGGCCGAAGGCGATCCCGAGCGCGCGGCGCGTTTTGTCCGCCTGTTGCGCCTGCATGACCTCGAGGTTCGTCGCCTGAGTGCAGACGTCTCGGTGGATGACCATACCTATTCTGCCGGTACCAGCTTTTACGTGCCGATGGATCAGATCAATAATCGCATGGTCCGCGGAATTTTCGAGCGCTTCACCGAGTTTGAAGAAAACGTGTTCTACGACGTGTCGGGATGGACCCTGCCTCTGGCTTATGATCTCAAATATGCGCCGATCAGCAATCGCGCCATCCGCGACGCCGTGTCAGGCGAATTGGCCGTTGGCGCTTTCCAACCGGCGCCCGTGCCGGACCGCGCGCCTTACGGCTATGTCTTCGACTGGTCGCATACCTATGCGCCGCGGGCGCTCAACCGAATCCTCGCAGCAGACCTGCTGGTTCGCGCAACCATGGAGGAGACCTCCGTCAGAACGACATCCGGAACAGTTGAACTCGGACGCGGGGCCATTTTTGTCCCGCTGGCGCGCCAGGAGGGTTCGAGAGACGACATCCATGACGTGATGACCACAATCGCTGCCGAGGATGGCGTTCCTGTCTTTGCCGCGACCTCTGGGCTGACGCCGGTATCCGGGCGCGATCTCGGCGCGGCGAGCACATTCCGGGCCCTGAAACAGCCGCGCGTGGTGCTCGCCTATGATGGCGGACTCTCGCGCTATGATGTCGGTGAGATCTGGTGGACCCTGGATTACCGCCACCGCATGCCGGTCACGCTGGTCGAAAAAGCCCGCTTGGCAGCGCTGGATTGGGACGCGTACACCCATTTGATATTGGCCGGCACGCTGGCCCGGCCGGGCGACGCTGAAAAGCCGGTGCTTGATGAGGCTTTGACCGAGACAGTTCTCAGCTGGGTCGAGGGCGGCGGCACACTGGTGGCGACACGCGACTCAGCCAAATGGGCTCAGGACGCGATCCGAATGCGCTCAGAAGCTGCAGCGGAGAATGGCGAGAGCGGCAAAGTCGAACAAGCACCTGAAGTAACAGATGAAGAGGCTGAGGCGACACCCGATCGGTTCGATTTCGCCGATATGGGCATCCGGGACGCCGAGCATGTGATTGGCGGGGCGATCTTCGCCGCTGACCTGGATACGAGTCACCCACTCGGCTTTGGCTTCGCGGATCGAAACCTGCCGGTGCACCGCAATGTCAGCTTCACGCTGGAGCGACCGAAAGACAATCCCTATGCTGTTCCGGTGCAATACACGGCCGATCCTTTGCTCACAGGCTACGCGTCTGAGCGTCGCTTGACGGAAATTGCCGGAACACCGTCAATTGTCGCCCAGCGCGTGGCGAGCGGGACCGTCGTCCTGATGGCGGATAATCCCGTCTTCCGGGGTACTTATCCGGGTTCCGAGCGTTTGTTGATGAACGCGATTTTCTTTTCCGGCCTGATTGACCGTCCACGCGGCGATTACTCAACCACGCCTATGCCTGCGCGGTAATGCGCCGGCGTCGGAAAAGCGCCTGACAGCCAATAGAAAAGGCCGCCCCCTGCGAAGAGACGGCCTTTCTTGAATTGAGCTATGAAACTTAGTGGCGGTTGCTCAGACGAGCGCGACGCCGACGCCGCTTGTCCAACATGCTTTTGCCGCGATCCTCTTCTTGTACGGGAGCTGGCGCTTTGATTTC
>JBCCZH010000394.1:0-3035 GCA_039188075.1 Pseudomonadota bacterium | reverse complement strand
TTGCAGTGCTGTTCGGCCAGGAACAGGCCCATCTGGATGCGATCGGGTAATTGTCGTGAATAGAGCGGTTCCCAGGGGTCGGTCAGTCCGGAGCGACGAAAGTGCCGCTCAAATCCGTCTGGAACCTGCGCTTCGCTCAAGGCTGGACGCCTATTTGAAGCGATATGTAATCCGACCTTTGGTCAGATCATAAGGGGTCATTTCGACCAGAACTTTATCCCCGGTGAGGATACGAATGCGGTTCTTGCGCATTTTGCCGGCTGTATACCCAATGATCTCATGATCATTTTCCAGCTTCACGCGAAACGTCGCGTTCGGCAGAAGTTCAACGATCGTGCCGTTAAACTCGATGATTTCTTCTTTTGACATCCTGTCTCCATAAAAAGCGACGCGCGGTGCCGCGCCGCAGCAGATATGGGGTGCTTCGTAGCTTTCGTCACCCCATGGGGCAAGTGCGGGTGTGACTCTTCGCAGTTTCCAGCGATTTGGTGTGTCCTGTATGCGTCATCCTGGACCCGATCAATACTTGCCCATTAACTTTCCGTCTGCTTTTCTAGGCGATGGATGGGGATGGTTTTGACAAGACAATAGTTCAAAGAGTTGGGCATGGCCTCAAAAGAGCTTCCTTTCACCACACAAGACCTTCGCGCCGCGATTCCGGCTCGGTGTTTTCAGCCGAGTACGGCGCGATCCTTCGCCTATCTCTTTTTCGACCTGGCCGTCATTGCCAGCCTGTATGCGATTCTGACACAAACCACCGCGTGGTATATTGAATGGCCAGTCATCTTCCTGATCGGCACCATGCTCTGGTCCCTCTTCGTGATCGGCCATGATGCCGGGCATGGGTCCTTCTCGAGGTACCGGAAGATCAACACGATTGTCGGCATTCTCGTGCACGGCGCCATCCTGGTGCCCTATCGCGGCTGGCAGCGCAGCCATGCCCTGCACCATATGAAGACCGGCCATTTTCGCGAAGAGGAAGTGTTCCGCCCCGCTGGCAAAGGCGAAGACACGCTGTTCCGGAAGATCATTTTCCGGTCCGGCATTTTTGTGCTTATCGGCTGGCCGATGTACAAGATCGGCATTCGCAATCTGACCACCTATAAGCCCGTCACAGGCAGTCACTATCTGCCACAAAGTGATCTCTACACGACGTCTGTCCGAGTCTCCTGGTATTTCGGGCTGCTCTCCCTGATCGGGTTTTTGAGCCTGTATCTGACGCTCGGCTTTATCTTTGGCTGGGGCTTTTTCGCCAAATACATTCTCGCGCCCTACCTGATCTATGGCGCCTGGCTCACTTTCGTCACCTATATGCAGCATGTCGATCCGGATGTGCCGGTTTATGATGCGGAGGACTGGACCCGGCTAAAAGGCGCCCTCGCGTCCGTCGATCGCAATTATGGGCCGTTCAATTGGCTGACGCACAATATTGGCAATCTGCACGTCATCCATCACATCTTCCCGACCATCCCGCATTATCGACTTCAGGAAGCTACTGATGCCGTGAAGCCGATACTTGGCGCGCATTATCGTCACACAAATGGTTTTGTGCTCACCGATTTTGTCAGCAGCCAGCTGCGCTGCCACTTCGTCGTGCCGGATGATGGATTTGAGCGGTATGAAAGCGCGTATGGCTGGTTGAAGCCCCGATCCTGATCGCTCATCCCCGCGCAGGCGGGGATCTTGTGCCGCGAGTCCCGACCAAGATTGCCAGAGATCCCCGCCTGCGCGGGGATGAGCGGATGTCAAGAAGCGAAGATGGTACAGCCTCTTGGGTTCGAACCAAGGACCTCCGGCTCCACAAACCGGCGCTCTAACCAACTGAGCTAAGGCTGCATTGAACGGGTCTCATACGCCGGAGCGCGCAGACGTTCAAGATTGAATTGTGTTCTGGTCTGCTATTCCGCAGCCACCGGTACCGGCTGGGTCACATCGCTGACGGTTTCATGCGCGCGGCGGAAAATCAGCGAGCCGTCCTCCAGCTTGCCATGCCGCATCAGGAAGATATCCCGGGCATAATTCTGCGTGATCAGCCAGGGGGCATCCTTGCCTTGCCGCGGGAAGCGTTCCAGCGCACGCTGGACATAGCCGGACGAGAAATCGAGGAAATCCGCATCCGCCTCGACGCCATCCGCAACCGGTCGGGCTTCAACATAATTCTCGCGCTCGAGATGGTTGAGCACTTTGCACATATACTCGCTGGTCAGATCGGCGCGCAAGGTCCAGCTGGCATTGGTATAGCCAAATACGGTACTCATATTGGGAATGTTCGAGACCATGGCGCCGCGATAATTCAGCAATTCATTCGGTTGCTGCTTGCGTCCATCAACGAAGAAATCGGCGCCGCCGACAAATTGCAGATCGAGCCCGGTCGCCGTGACGATCAAGTCGGCCTCCAGTTCTTCTCCGGATTTCAGTTTGATGCCGGTCTTGGTGAAGCGCTCAATATGATCGGTCACCACAGACGCTTTCTTCTCATTCAGCGCCGTGAACAGATCACTGTCCGGGATCAGGCACAGGCGCTGGTCCCAGGGATTGTAAGTTGGTGTGAAATGCTTCTCGACCATTTCATCGCCAATCTCTTCCCGTGTCAGGTCGAGCAACTTGTCCTTGACTTTTTGCGGGCGACGGCGCGTCTGATTATAGACGAAGAGCTGCATCAACACATTGCGCCAACGCGTAATCCCATACGCCATCATGCCAGGCAGGAATTTGCGCAAACCGTTGGCCATTTTGTCGACGGATGGACGTGACACGACATAGGTCGGGGAGCGCTGCAGCATGGTGACATGCTCTGCCTTATCGGTCATCGCGGGCACGACCGTCATCGCTGTCGCGCCTGACCCGATCACCACGACTTTCTTACCAGAGTAATCATAGTCTTCCGGCCAAAGCTGGGGGTGAATGATATCGCCCTTAAAGTAGCTCTGACCCGCAAACTCGGGCGTGTAGCCCTTGTCGTAATTGTAATAGCCCGCGCACATATGCAGCCAGTTACAGGTCAGCTTTTCGGGCTGGCTTTTGCCTTTGACCTC
>JBCCZH010000393.1:0-3061 GCA_039188075.1 Pseudomonadota bacterium | reverse complement strand
TGCATGGACGCTCCGGCGGCCTTCACGGCGGCCTGAGCGTCGGCGGAAAGGCCGTCGAAGACATCCTTGTTCATGACCGTGGCGAGCACGATGCTTGAGGACAGCTCAATCGGCGTGATGGACGTGATCAACTCGTCAAGCTTGGTGGCCGACGCGAAGTATCCATAGGTCACCGTGCAATCGATCAAACCGGTCTGCATGCTCTGATACACTTCGTAAATCGGCATGTTGACCATGTTGCCACCGAGCGGCTCAAAGAGATCGCTCATCGAGTTCGTCCGGCTGATCTTTACCCCGTCGACATCAGCGACGGAGTCGATCTGACCGTCGTTGCAACCCAAGAGCGCCGTCGGAAGTCCATAAAAGTTGAGATAGACGAGGTTGCGGTCCTCCAGCCGGGCTTTGATGACCTCATTGGTGGTAAAAAGCTCGTCCAGGGCGTTCATCATGACCCATGGGCTTGCCTTGATCATCGGCACACCGCCCAGGGCGAGTTCCGGGAGCTCGGACTGTACATAGGGGCCCACCAGAAGGCCCATATCCGCAACTCCGCTGCTGAGCGAGTCGAGCGCAGCGGTGGAGCTGAACAAGGCGCCGCCCCAGTTGTTCTGGACGCTCAGCGCGCCCCCGGATTTCTCGGCAATCAAAGTGCTGAGATGGTTCACGGCCGCGGCGCGCACACCCCGGTTGGGTCCAGGATCGTTTGAGATGAGCGTGGTTTCAGCATGTGCGGCAAGCGCGATGGTGGATGATGCGGCTACAGCAAGTCCGAGCTTGAGATGTTTGAACATTACGTCCTCCCTTGTCGCTCCAATTTCTATGGAGCTTTAATTCGTGAGATAATGGATAGCATACGAATAAATTGTAGCCAAACGATTTTGCGTCGCAGGACAGTACCGAGCTACATCGAGGTCGGAATTGCCAAGGAAAGCGCGGGTAACGCGACGATGAGGATCAGTACGGCCAGATCGCTCACCAAAAACCGCCATATCCCACTGAAGATCTTGCCGATCGAAATCCGTTCTTCGATCGCGGAGGCGAGCACGAAGACGTTGAGGCCCACCGGCGGCGTAATTAGCCCGATCTCCAGAAGCTTCACAATGATGACGCCGAACCAGATCAGGTTGAAGCCGTAGCTTTCGACCATGGGGATCATCAGCGGCAAGGTCAGGACCATGATGCCAATGGGATCAAGGAACATGCCGAGGACAAGATAGATCAAACAGACCATCGCAATGAAGAGCCACGGGCCAATTTCCGCGGCCCCGAGGGCCGTGACCAGATTGTTGGAGAGCCCCGTTAGCGCGATGAGGGTGACAAAGACCTTCGCACAGGCCGCGATGAAGAAGATGCCCCCGGTGGTGCTCGCGACATCCCGCAGGATGGGCAGGATATCCCGCAATCCTAAGGTCCGCCGCGCCAGCCCGAGGGCCGCCGCAAAGATCAACGAAAGGGCCGCTGCTTCGGTCGCTGTGAAGACGCCGCCGTAGATGCCGCCAATGATCAGGAGAAAGAGCAAAAACGCCGGCCATGCTTTAAGAAGCGACGACCACTTTTCCCTGGCCGAGTGATCATCTGCGCGCAGTGGCGCAATCTCAGGTGACCGTTTGACCCAGATATAGATCACCAGCGCGTAGCCGATCAGAGACAAAAGGCCTGGGACAATGCCTGCCAGGAAGAGCTGTGCGATGGATGTCTCTGTGAAAATAGCGAAGATGATGAAGAGGATTGACGGGGGAATGAGGGAGCCCAGCGTGCCCCCTGCCGCAACGCTCGCTGTCGCAAGCCGTTCATCATAATTGAGCTTGAGCATCTCGGGCGTGCAAATGCGCCCCATCGTCGACGCGCAGGCAATGGACGACCCGGAGATTGCCGAAAAGCCACCACATCCAGCGACCGAGGCGATGGCGATGCCGCCCGGCAACCGCGCAAGCCACATGCGCGCGGCGGCGTAGATTTCGGTCGTTATACCAGCCCGCTCCGCCACGGCGCCCAGCGCGATGAAGAGCGGGATCATCGACAGATTGTACGAATGGATCAGCTCGAAAGTTGCAGAGAAGGAAATCTGCAATGTACGCGCAAACGCTCGATCCGGGACAAAACTCCCCGTGCGAAAGCTGAAGACCAAAAAGAGGGCGACAACAGCGACGCCGCCGATGGCCCAGGCGATGGGCACCCGAATGGCGAGCAGGATGAGCACGGTCGCGCAGGCGATGTAGCCGATGAGGGTGACGTCCATCTAACGGCTCACAATTCCGCCGGGGCTGGTTGGCCGGTAATCGCTGAACGCAGGTCGACAAAGAACATCTGAACCATGCGCACGAGGACAAAGCCGAAAGCGATGAAGTAGGCGGCCCGGCTGATCCATTTGGGGATCAAGAAGTCTCCCCCGTGGTGGGCGCCGTTGCCCCAAGTTTTGACGAGCTGCTCCCACCCGGCGAGGACCAGTGTGGCCACGATCACGATCCCGATCAGCGCAGCGATCGCGGCGATCCATCGGTTGAGGGCATCGGGAAAGTGATTGGCGAAAAGATCAATCGCCACATGGGCGCGCCTGGATGTGGCGGCCGAAAGCGGAAACAGGATCGCGGGAACCATAAGTTCGCGGACCAGAATGATGGAGTCCGGAACCGCAAGGGCAAAAGCCTCGCGCGCAAAAACGGTGACCACGATCAGCAGACACAGGAGCGCGACCGCAATGGCTCCTAACGTATCCAGCAGGAATTCGGTTTTCTTAAGCATGAGCATCGAGCACCGCGCGCCAAAGCACGCGGTGCGCCATCACCGTTAGCTGGGCGCCCAGGGGAAGCCTTCAGCCTCTAGCGTGGCTTGCCATTTTTCCACGTAGGTCAGGAATTCGTCATAGACGGCCTGACCATCGAGCCCGGTTGCTTCGGCGTCTGCGAGCCATTCGTCGAGGTTTGGCTGCATGGCGACCTGCATGGCCGCTTGTTCGTCCTGCGTAAAGCTGAGGTCTTGGACACCTGCCGCTCTCATGGCGTCGAGCGCAGCGGTATCGGCTTTCTCTAGTTGCTCGCCATAGTAGTCCGACATGCTTGCC
>JBCCZH010000392.1:0-3074 GCA_039188075.1 Pseudomonadota bacterium | reverse complement strand
CCTGCCAGCGGACAAGGAAATGGTTCTGCCAGGCGACAATGTGAAGATGAGCGTTGAGCTGATCCAGCCCATCGCCATGGACCAGGGTCTGCGCTTCGCGATCCGTGAAGGTGGCCGCACGGTCGGCGCCGGTGTTGTGGCTTCTGTCTCCAAGTAAGACAGACCAGAACGAACCAAACAGGAAACCCCGCAGCCTGGGCTGCGGGGTTTTTCTATGCGCAAAATAGCGGTGAGCCGGCAAAATTGACCCGACACCCGCTTGAACTCCCGCAGTTTGTGTCTTGAGCGTGCGCCCGGCGCGTGGTGTACCTGAAGCCAAGACGAACACGTCAAACAAATTTCAAAGGCCGGGGAGGCATATTTGACCGACACAAGCATTGCCGCAGAGCGCGACACCAGTTTTTTTGGTCATCCTAAGGGACTGATCATCTGCTTTCTCACCGAAATGTGGGAGCGCTTTTCCTATTACGGCATGCGCGGTCTATTGCTGCTTTACCTCGTTCAGCATTTTCTGTTCGGCGATCGCGAAGCCTCCATCATTTATGGCGGCTATATCGCGCTTGTTTACATCATGTCGATCTTTGGCGGCGTTCTGTCGGACCGCTATCTCGGTCAGCGCAAGGCGGTCACATATGGTGCCATATTGCTTGTGCTGGGACATTTTGGGATGGCGTTCGAAGGGACCGGGTCGAAGGAGACACTTACTTTTGCCGGAAATGACTATGTCATCGAAGATGTCGGCCGCGATGATAATCGAAAGCTCTATATAGACTATGAGGGCCAGACCCGACGGATCGTGTTTGATTCCTATCAGTATCTCACAGTCGGAGATCAACGCTTTGAGCCGATCGACGATAACGGGCAGGGCGATTATGTTGTCCAGAAGAACACACGCGGCCTGGTTCAGAATATTTGCGGCCTGGTCGGACTGGGCTGCGCCGGTCCGGCGCCTTCGACCGACCTCTTGCTGCAGGGCACGGCTTACCCCGCAACGTTCAGAGCCAACGCAGATGGCACGGAAGAGATGTTCGTTCAGCTCAATGGCGCAGAACAGATCGTTACGGAGTTCAGTCAGAGCGATATTCTGATTTTGCCGACGGCGGACGAGAACAAGGACGCCGATACCAGTATCGTGCTCGCAACCGTGCCCGATGGCAGCTATTCGACCAGCGTTGAGAAGCAGCAATTCTTCGTCAATGTGCTATTCCTGTCTCTGGCGCTGATCATTGCCGGTGTGGGATTTCTCAAACCAAACATTTCGACCATTGTCGGCGATTTGTACGAGCCCGGCGACGAACGCCGGGATAGTGGATTTACGATCTTCTATATGGGCATCAATCTGGGCAGCTTCCTGGCGACCTGGTCATGCGGCATTCTCGGCATTGTGTACGGCTGGGCTTATGGGTTCGGTCTCGCGGGCATCGGTATGCTGGCCGGCCTGATCGTGTTCCAATGGGGACAGAAATATCTTGGCGATGTGGCCGAGCCGCCAAACCCTGAAAAACTCAAGCAAAGCGTGTTTGGCCCCATAAACATTGAGTGGGCCTGCTATATTGGTGGCCTGGCTCTGGTCCTGGGGGCGATGTCGCTGCTTTTTGTGGCACGGATCATTGGTCCGCTATCGATGATCATTGGCATTGTTTTCTTTCTGGGATTCATTCTCTACTCATTCCTGAAACTGCAAGGCGTGCAGCGGTCGCGGATGTGGGCTGCGCTTTATTTCGCCGTCGCGCAAATACCGTTCTGGTCTTTATTTGAGCAGGCCGGATCGTCTCTGACCCTGGTGACCAGCCGTCTGGTCGATACGACGATATTCGGCATCGATGTCCCAACGCCCGTATTCCAATCATTGAACGCCGGTTTCATCTTCCTGTTCGCACCGGTTATCGCGTGGTTGTGGATCTGGCTCGGTCGTCGAGGCTGGGAGCCGTCCACGCCCGTCAAGTTTGCCATCGGCGTCTTTGGTGCCGGGCTGGGTTACATGGTCCTGGTATCAGGCATGAATAGTGTGGGTGCGTCTGCACTGACGCCGGTCTTCTTCATCTTCGCAATCTACTGGGTGCATACGATGGCGGAGTTGATGGTGTCGCCTGTCGGTTTGTCCGCGATGACAAAACTCGCGCCGGCGCGATTGGTCGGATTCTTCATGGCGGCGTGGTTTGTTTATTCCGGTATTGCCAACGCCTTATCCGGGGTGATCGCTGCGGCCGCAGGAGCCGAGACGGTCGGAGGACAAATTGTTGACGTGGCGGCCGCGAAAGCCGGCTATATTCAGGTCTTCTCATCGATTGGCTATATCGGCATGGGCGTTGGCGTCGTCATGCTTTTGATTGCGCCAATCGTGAAATCCTGGATGAAGGAAAGCGAGTTCGCCGTCGACTCACTCGATGATGAATTGCAGGCGAGCGGGGAGAAGCCTGCATAGTCACAAAAGCGGAGCGACGATGAAGACCATATCAGCGATCATATACGGAACGGCATTTGCTTTGGTATCGATGACGGCGTTTGCGGAGTCAGATCGAGGGGCGCAACCAATTGAGCCTCCCGTTCCCAAATACCCAGTTCAAGCCGCGATGGCTGGGATGTCGGGCATGTGCGATGCGCTCTTCGATGTCGACCAGACCGGTAATATCCTGAACCTACGAGCAAGTTGTTCGAACCTGGTGTTCTGTCACGAAGTCATTCGCGCCATGTCGGAAGTCGCCTACGCGCCCAAGATCGTCAATGGTGAAGCCGTGCCACGGTACGGCGTGGTCTTTCCCCTCGAATTCACGATTGCGGGCGGCGGAAACTCGACGGGTTACGGTGATCTAAAACCCTGTGAACAATCGAAAAAGGCCGTGTCCTAACCTGCGCCACCCACCGTCAGACCGCCGACCTTCAAGGTTGGCTGACCAACTCCAACGGGCACTGACTGCCCAGCCTTGCCACAGGTGCCAACGCCATCATCCATGGCGAAATCATTGCCGATCATTTCGACCTGGCTGAGCGCCGTCGGCCCGTGGCCAATCAGGGTCGCATTCTTGACCGGGGCGACCACTTTGCCATTCTCGACCAGATAGGCTTCGGTGCAT
>JBCCZH010000391.1:0-3076 GCA_039188075.1 Pseudomonadota bacterium | reverse complement strand
CATCTGGCTGTCTGTGGCGTCGCCGGCCAGCCCGGCAATCGGTTTCAGGCTGATCGTCACGGATGTGTATCCGGCAACCTTGTGAGGGTGCAGGTTCACCTTGGCCCAATTGGCAAAGGCCGGATCGGCCGCCTTGGCGCGCTCGAACGCGTCGCTGGTCTCTGGCTTGTTAGCAAAGGCGGGCGGCGCGAAATAGGCATGGATGCGATCAATTTCGGCCTGGGGCAGGGCGATTTTCTCGCTGGTCTGCTGCGCGGCATATTCTTCCTCGACCAGGCGAGTGAATTCTTCCGCGCCGGTTTCGGTGACCAGGATCTTGATCCGGGCCTTATACTTGTTGTCGCGGCGCCCGAAGCGGTTATAGACCCGCATGATCGCTTCGAGATAATCGAGAATTTCGGTCTCCGGTACAAAATCATTGACCATCGCGGCAATGATCGGGGTCCGGCCCTGTCCGCCGCCAACATGAACTTCAAACCCGACCACGCCATCGCGCTCACGCATGTGCAGGCCGATATCGTGGACGCGGATCGCGGCGCGGTCATGTTCAGCCGCGGTGACGGCGATCTTGAACTTGCGTGGCAGGAAGGCGAATTCCGGATGGAACGTGCTCCACTGGCGAATGATCTCGCACCAGGGGCGGGGATCCATGATCTCATCCTTGGTGGCGCCGGCAAAATGATCTGAGGTGACATTGCGAATGCAATTGCCGGAGGTCTGGATGGCATGCATCTCGACTTCGGCCAGTTCTTCGAGGACGTCGGGAATGTCCTTCAAGGCAACCCAGTTATACTGGATGTTCTGGCGGGTTGTCATATGGCCATAGCCGCGATCATAATCGCGCGCGATCTTGGCCAGTTTGCGCATCCGGGCCGCGTTCAGCTGGCCATAGGGGATGGCGACGCGCAGCATATAGGCGTGCAATTGCAGATAGACGCCGTTTTGCAGGCGCAGTGGCTTGAACTCGTCCTCGAGAATGTCACCGGACAGGCGGCGGGCCACCTGGCCGCGAAACTGATCGACGCGTTCCTTGACGATCTGCGCGTCAAATTCATCATAGCGATACATTACAAAGTCACCCCTTGTTTGGGCATGGCATGGCCAATGGACAGGGCGCCTTCGACGCGGCTGACCCAACGCTCGACATTTGGAAATTCAGCCAGATCAAATCCGCCTTCATGCGCGACACGCGTATAAGCGACCAGAGCGATATCGGCGCAGGTCAGCGCATCGCCAACCAGCCAATCGGTCCAGGTCAATTGCATTTCCATAACGCCAAGCGCCCGGCGGCCTTTGACCATCAGTTGCGGATCAATCTCGTCATCCGGCAGTTTGAGATAATGTTTCTTGAACCGGCGCACGGCGATGGAGGTTTCGTGCGAATATTGTTCCCAGAACAGCCAGCTATTCATCTGGGCGCGCTGGAAACTGTCTTCCGGAATGAGATCAGACCCTTCCGCCAGATACAGCATGATCGCGTTTGATTGCGGCAGGACCCGGCCATCCGGCCAGCGTGCGATCGGCACCTGGCCAACCGGATTGAGCGACAGAAATTCTTCCGACTGGGTGCCGCCATTGAGAATATCGACTTCCACCCAGTCATGGTCGATATCGAGATAATCCGCCGTCCAGCGCGGCTTCTGGCAATTGCCGGAAATGCTGTCGCCATAAAGGGTGAGCCGGGTGATGTCGCGCGATGGCATCAGATAATCACTCCATAAGGGACGGTCGGTCCATTGGCGCGAATGCTTTCGCGCAGGGTCTCGCGGCCGGCGACTTTGCCGTCTTCAGTAACTTCCATGAAATAGGGGTCGGTGATCTGGCCTTCCTGGGTTTTGGCCTTTTCCAGAGCCGCTTCCGCATCATCGCCGGTGAACACGCCGATCTCGCTCGCATTCTGAGTCCAGGTCAGGTCGGCGCGTAACCAGACGACATTTCCGGTTTCGGTTTCCCAGGCGGTGACGGTTTTCGGGGTGTCCGGTTTCAGTTTCGGGCGCACGGATGTCATGCAGCAACCTCCGATGAGAGTTTTGCCAGGGCTTCTGCCGGGATCGCGCTGACTTCGCCAATCACCAGCAAAGCCGGGCCTTTTATTCCTGCGCGAGTGATCAATTGCGGTAATTCGGCGAGCGTGCCGAACACCTTGATCTCATTGTCGCGCGTGCCGTTTTCGATCACCGCCACCGGCGTCGTGCTGGCGCGGCCCGCATGGATGAGTTTTTCTGCAATGGTTGGGGCTGTGCCGACGCCCATGAAAACCACAACGGTCTGGGCAGGTTTGGCCAGCGCCCGCCAATCCAGATCCGGCACTTCGCCAGACTTGGCATGGCCGGTCACGAAAGTCAGGGTCTGTGCATGATCGCGATGCGTCAGCGGCAAGCCAGCGGATGCGGCGCAGCCCAGGGCAGATGAAATACCAGGGACGACACTCGCTTCGATGCCGGCTTCGCGCAGCGCTTCAACTTCTTCGCCGCCGCGGCCAAAGATAAAAGGATCGCCGCCTTTCAGCCGGACCACGCGCTTGCCTTCCTTTGCAGCCTTGATCATCAACTCATGGATCTCTGATTGCGGCACGCTGTGATTGGCTTTTGATTTGCCGACCGAAACGCGCGTCGCATCGCGGCGCACCAGGTCCATGATCTCTTCACTGACCAGGCGGTCATGAAACACAATGTCGGCATTCTGGATCAGTCGGAACGCTTTCAGGGTGAGCAGTTCAGGATCGCCTGGCCCGGCACCGACAATATGGACCGGCCCGACCGCGTTATCGGGGCTGGCAGTCTGTTGCAGCAGCTTTTCCATCGCCGCCAGGGCATCCTCAAATTTGCCGTCCAGGGCGAGGTCTGCCGGGGCGCCGTTCAAGGCGGCTTCCCAGAACTGGCGGCGTTTCACGCCATCGTTCAGAACCTGATAGACACGCGGTCGAAAGTCACGTGCAAGTTCGGACAGGGGCCCCATATTTTGCGGCATCAGCGCTTCCAGACTGGTGCGGACGCGCTTGGCCAGGACTGGCGCAGCGCCGCCGGATCCGACCGCAGCGACCAGTTCGCCGCGTTCCAGAATACTCGGAATGGTG
>JBCCZH010000390.1:0-3079 GCA_039188075.1 Pseudomonadota bacterium | reverse complement strand
GAGCAAGGCGCCAATATCTTCGACAGAACGTTTGCGGTTCAGGCCATTATCCATCGAGACATAGGTCTTGCCATAGCCGGACGAGCCGCGAACATTCGGCACCAGGACAGCAACCCCAAGCTCCGACGCCCAATACTGATAAGTCGACGAGAAGCCGGGCCGAGACTGGCCTTCCGGGCCGCCATGGATCTGGATGATGACCGGGTGTGGACCGTCCCCTTCCGGAATGTATTTGAAAGCCGGGATCTCCATCTCGGCTTCATTCGGATAAGTGAACAGAGTCGGGCTGACAAAGTTATCGGCATTCAATCCACCAACTTCCGCTTCGGTCCAGCGGGTCAGCGCCAGGGTCTCGACATTAAAGGACCAGGCATCAGCCGGGCTGGTCGCGCCATTGAAGGTGAAGCCAACTTGTGTGCCGTCCGGACTGAACGTCGTGCCACTGGCAATCCCCACTGGCAGAGTTGGACCATCGCGCATCGCGCCTGTCTCGAGATCGAGTAGCTTGATCGTGCCGAGGCCACCTTCATTCAAGGTGAAGACCACGGTCGACTCATCCGCGGAAACGTCCCAGCTGGCAACGCCCCAATCGATATCGGCGGTGTAATTGGTCAGCTCACCCGTCTCGGCATCGAAGCGAACCAGGTTCGAGAATTCGGAATCCTTGTCCGTGACAGTCAGAACATCGCCATCGGCCAGAATGGTGGCGCCGGAATACGCGACATCCTCGTCCGGATTGAACTCGGTGAAGTCGCCTGTGGTCGTGTCCAGCGTGAAGATCCGGCTTTTGGTGACGGAAATATATTGCTGCACAATAATGCTGGAGCCGTCAGCTGACCAATCGACGGGGAACAAGGCGCCCTCGCCTTCATGCGCGACACGAGCACTGGTCGGGTCTTTTGGATCCGCGATCAGGATATCCCAGTTCGGATCGCCCGCGGTCGAGCGATACCAGGCCACTTGCGCGCCATCATCACTCCAGGCGAGGCCGCCATTGCGTGTGCCCGGCTCAGTGAACTGGGTGACGCCGCCAGTCGCGAGGTCGAACAGGAATCCCTGGAAGAATTCATCACCGCCCGTATCCTTACCGAACACGAAACTGTCGCCATTTGGGCTGGCACTGCCGCCGCCAACGGGTTCGTCATAGAAGGTGACTTGCTGACGCGCGCCGCCCGGCGTTTTGACGCGGTGAACCTGGCTGGTTTCGCCGAACCGGGTCGAGATCAGAATGCCCTCACTGGTCCAGTCCGAAAAGCCGTGGCCTCGCACATTCTGATACTGGCGCAGGCGCTCGCGCACGGAAGCGGGGATCTCCGGAATATTCTCCATCACCAGATTGCCTTCGGTAATGCGCTCGCCTGCCTCAGCCATGTCGGCGGCCTCTGTGACCGCTTCAGTCGCGGCCTCGACAACCGGCTCAGCCGTGGCGGTGATGACGTCAGTCTGGACGCAACCGGCAATGATAAAAGCCAGTCCCCCAGCCATCATTAAGTCCGTTCGCATGAATCAACTCCTGTAATGATTATGATGTTTGAGCCTCGATGACTCGATGCACACGGATGTAAAGCAATGGTCCGTCTGGTCCACTCAAATCGACCTGAAATCGGGCAGATCCCGCCTCTTTCGTCATCGATCCACTCACGGGCAGAACAAACACTGCCCCTCTCTGGTCAGGCGCCATCGGATCGCTTAGACAAAATTCGGGGAGAGCGATGACAGATCAGAATAATGAGTTCGAAGCCGTCGCAATTGGCGACGATCAGCTGACGCCATGGTGGCGTGTGGCCGCGGTTGGCTCAATGGTGGCCTTCTCGCTGCCAACCTTCATCACCGGACTGGAAGTCTATCAGGGCCTGACCCCGTGGCAGACCGTGATCGCTCTGGTCATCGGGTCCGCCATGATATTTGTCATTGGCACGGCGATGGGCGGGATTGGCTCTGAAACCCGGATGAGTTCCTACCTGCTAACCCGGATCGCCTTCGGGGATCATGGCGCGGGTGTGGTCAATCTTGCGTTTGCGATTTCGCTGCTCGGCTGGTTCGGGATCAACATCAATCTGTTCGCCGAAGCGGTGTCCGGGCTCAGCCAGACCCTGTTTGGCGCTGCCCCCTCAAACACGGTTCTGTCCTTGATCGCCGCCGCCTGCATGACCGGCGTGACCTTTGCCGGCTTTCGGGCCATCAATCTGCTGGCGACGCTGATGGTTCCCGTCCTCGCCATTGTAACCGTGGTCCTGGCCTATAGCGCGCTCACCACCGTCCCACTTCCAAACATGATGACGGCTGAAAAAGCCGCGCCCCTGACCGTCGGCGCGGGGATTTCGGCGATTGTCGGCGCGATCATCATTGGCGCGATCATCCTGCCCGACATCACCCGATTTGTCAGAAGCTGGCGCGGGGCGATGGGCGTGACCTTCATCTCCTATATGATTGTTCAGCTTGCTGTGATGTCTGCGGCCAGCCTGGCCGGTGCGGCGACGGGCGCGCACGACATTATCGACATCATGCTGCAATTCGGGCTCGGGCTGGGCGCCTTTGTCATCGTGATTGCTGGTAGCTGGGTGCTGAACGCTCTCAACCTCTATTCCACTGTGCTGTCGATCAAGGCGACCTTTCCAAAGCTGGATCGCAACCTGCTTATCATTGGCCTTGGCGTTTTCGGGGCCGGTGCAGCCTTGCTCAACCTGCTGGATATCTTTGTCGTCTTCCTGATCTATTTGTCGATCATCTTCATCCCGGTCGCCGGGATTATCATCACCGATTATCTGTTTGTGCGGCGCGATGATTACCGGATTGAGCAACTCGACCATAATCGCAAATTCGCGCCGATTGCCTTCTGCGCCTGGTTCATTGGCGCCACGATCTCCTTGCTGATGTATTGGGGCGTATTGCAATCGCCCAGTCGTATCGAAGCGATCGATGCAATCCTGATCACAGCCGTGAGCTATCTCGCCTTGAGCTGGATCACCGCGAAACTGTCTCCCACCCCAACGTCAACAGAGAGCTAGACCATGCGGATCGGAATCGATGTCGGCGGCACGCATACGGATGCGGTGATCATGGACGGCAATTCGGTCAT
>JBCCZH010000389.1:0-3082 GCA_039188075.1 Pseudomonadota bacterium | reverse complement strand
TGGTCAGGGCCTGGTCCGGGTCGAGGCAGCAGCGTTTTGCGCCCCCATGTGGGGCCTGCCACTTGGCCGGGTCCAACGCTATTTCATCTGGGCGATGCGGGTCATGGGCCGGTCAGATGACTTTGCACAGAAACCCGGACCGCCAGAAAAGTTTGAAGAAAACGTCGTCACCTATGACGAACCGCATTGGCAGATGAATCGCGACTTAACCGATGCGGCGCCGGAATTGTCACTAGGTCCCGTCACGTGGGGTTGGCTCGGGGCGTCGCTGGATATCTTCAACCGGATCTCAAGGCGAGAAGTGCTGCGCGCGATTGATATCCCGGTATTTGTGGCCAGCGCAGCGGATGAGAAACTGGTCGATAATCGATCGCACGCGCATGTGGCCGGTCATCTGCCCAAGTGCGAACATATCACGGTGGATCAGGCCATGCATGAGATCCTGATGGAGAAGCCCGACAAACGCGCCCAGTTCTGGGCTGGCTTCGACCGGATGCTCGCGCGCGGCGAGATCTAGATCCTAATCGGCTTTGAAACCTGCTGCATTGTGTGCGCCATCGCAGAATGGCTTGTTGGCCGACTGACCGCAGCGACAGAGATAGGCTTTTCGACCTGACCAGGCTTTGCGACCCGACCCGGCGCGAATGGTGAAATTGCCACTGACTTCGATCGGTCCATCGGGAATGCGTTTAACCTCAAGCGGACCGCCCGACTCGATTTCCGGCAATCCCTTTTCGCCAACCGCGCCGGCATCCTCGAACTCAATGTCACGGTGGGAATTGTCGCAAAAAGGTTTGTTTTTTGAAGCGCCACAGCGGCACAGGGCCGCCCGGCGTGTTGCGCTTTGCATATCGTCGCTGGCCCCCTCAATCGACAAGTCGCCCGAGACATAAAGCGGCCCATCATTCGCGATCAGGACCTCATTTTCGTCTGGCGCTACTTCAATGACAGCATTGCCATCTTGATCACGGACGGCGAGCGCGCCTGTCGGACAGCGCGAGACCACATCTGCAATATCGGCTTGATCCGAAACACTGGGATCGCACCAGGGGTCGCGCCCACCAACAAACAGATCGCCTTTGGCGCGGCCGCACTCGCCGATATGAATGCACAATCGTCGATCCCACGTAACCGTTTGAGTGTCGCCTTTATACTCAAATATTGTGGTCTTCGACATGGGAGTCCCCTCTTAGATAGGTGGTCTAATGCGCATTCGCCTCGGATTGGAGTTGAATGTAGCTCTTGATTCCGATGCGATCGATCAGGTCGAACTGTGTTTCGATATAGTCGACATGCTCTTCCTCGTTATGGAGAATCTTGCCGAACAGATCGCGGCTGACATAATCTCGAACGCTCTCGCTGTGCGCCATCGCATCGCGCAATAAGGGAATCGCATCTTCCTCCAGAGCCAGGTCGCACTTGAGGATTTCTTCGACGCTTTCGCCGATACGCAGTTTACCGAGGTCCTGCAGGTTCGGTAGACCGCCCAAGAAGAGAATCCGTTCGATCAGCCAATCGGCATGATTCATCTCTTCTATTGATTCCTTATACTCATACTCGCCAAGCTTGCTGACACCCCAATCCTTCAGCATGCGAGAGTGCAGGAAATACTGATTGATCGCGGTGAGCTCATTTTTCAACGCTTTGTTGAGAAACTCGATAACTTTCTTGTCGCCCTTCATATGGCTACTCCGTAAAAATACTTATCGATTGCGAAAGTAGCGACAATTGGCAAAAAATCAAGAAAATATACAATAAAAACAGTTGTTTATGATAGTGCGAGGCATTTGCAAGGCGATTGAAAATCAGTCTCATTTCGGACAGAAGAAAAGCCGTTCGAAATCACCGCCATAGCATTTTGCTTATCCCGCGGCGGCGGCCATCCGCATCGCGTAGATTTCATCCAGCCGCGCATCCATTTCGGCCGCAACCATGATCACGCTTTCAACCGATTTCAAAAACCAGTCCTGATCGATGCGTTCGAAATCATCCGTTGGCTTGTGATAGTCCGGATGGTCCTCAACGCCGAAATACAGATGCGGAATCCCGATCCGGAAGAAAGCCGCGTGATCTGACAGCAGGGTCCAGTCTTCTCGACCATCGCCTTCGTCAAACCCCATTTTGATGTCGACGGGCGTAAGCGCGGCGAGATCGCTCATGATCGGTTTCATCGCCGGCCAGTGATGCGTTCCGGACGCCCACAGGATTCCATTGTCGCCACGTGAAAGCATGTCGAAATTGACGTTCAAGGCCACATTGTCGAGCGGCACATATGGATCTGCCACAAAGGCAATCGCCCCGCCCAATCGATCTTCCTCGGCATCAAAGGCCAGGAAGATGACGTCATGCTTGGGCGCGTTGTTCGAGAAATATTCAGCTGCCGCAAGCAATCCGACCACACCCGACGCATTATCATCCGCGCCATTGTGAATCTCGCCATCAATGACGCCCACGTGATCGTAATGGGCTGTCATGATCATGGACAGGTCGCTGTCAGCTGTCCCCGCAATTCGCCCGATTATGTTGACCCCGCTTTTGACCGGCGCAGCATCCGCACCCGTTTCCGGATCGGCAAATGTGCCATAGACAAACGGGTGCTCGAAACCATCGCCTGCCGGGGCAACACCCAATGCTTCAAATCGCTCGATGATCATGGCGCGCGCACGAGCGTTTTCTTCGGTGCCAACTTTGCGGCCTTTCAACTCATCAGCGCTCAGGGCCTGCAACATCTCGATGGCGGGTTCGGCGGAAAAACGTTCCGGCTCAAAGCCCGTATTCGGGGAACATGCGGCCAGGGCGGCGACCATGAAGGTGTAGACTAGACGACGAGTCAGCATCGCAATCGGTTCTCTCATTATTTTGTCCGAGCAGAATGCTGATTTCGTTGCAAACTGCCACAAAATTATTTTGATCCAGTTTCGAACGGCCCGCGTAAAGGGTCTCAGAGAGAGTCATCTCTCTTCGCATTGGCTGGCGCGAGACGTTTCCTCCCTCCCAGTTTCCGCCAACAATGCGGGCTTACTTCTGGTCCATCGGAACTATGTGCGCTTCCGCCATATATTCGATGGACCTCATTTCATGC
>JBCCZH010000388.1:0-3097 GCA_039188075.1 Pseudomonadota bacterium | reverse complement strand
CTATTCATCGATCAATCGCATCAATGGGCGGCGCGTGGTGACGGTTACCGCTGATATTGATGAATCGATCAGCACACCTGCAATCGCCAATGAACAGCTCCTGAGCCGCGTTTTTCCGGAACTGGATGCCGCCTATCCCGGTCTGATCTGGGCCCAGGCGGGCGCTAGCCGGGAACAGAGTGAAGATCTGGCCAGTCTCGGTCAGGCCTTCATCATCGTGCTGCTCGTCATCTTCGCCCTGGTCGCGACGCAGCTGCGTTCGTATATCCAACCGCTTGCGATCATCGTGGCGATTCCGCTCGGTGTTGCGGGCGCTGTGCTCGGGCATTTCGTGCTCGGCTATCCGCTTTCGTTCGTGTCAATCTTCGGGATTGTGGCTCTGGCGGGCGTTGCCGTGAACGCATCCGTAGTGCTCGTCGATTTGTACAATCAGAACCGCAATAATGGTCAGGATCCCGTGACAGCGGCGGCCAATGCGTCTGCACGACGCTTCCGTCCAATCCTTCTGACGACGCTGACGACGGCGCTCGGACTTGGGCCGCTCCTGCTTGAAACCAGCCCGCAAGCCCAATTCCTGATTCCGATGGGGGTCAGTCTGGGCTTTGGGATTGTCATTTCGGGGATTATGGTCCTGTTTGTGACTCCGGCGGTCACGCTTGTGATCGAAGATATAAGAAATCTGCCGGAACACGTGCGCCGATTGATGGCGCGCAGGGAGGAAGTAGGAGGGCCAGCCGAATGAGCGAGGTCGTCGAAACCGCGTCGCCGAGTCGCCGCGAACAGCAAAAAGAGGCCAAGCGTCTGGCTCTGGTCGAAGCCGCGCTGGCGGTGTTCTCACGGGTTGGATTTGCCGCTGCCAAAATAGACGATGTTGCTGAAGAAGCCGGCGTTTCGAAAGGGACCGTCTATCTCTATTTTGACAGCAAGGAACAGCTTTTTGAGGGCATGGTGAAAGCCAAAATGTCGCCCATGCTGAACAATGCTCCAGGTCTGGTGATTGATCCGGACCAATCCGCCACGGATCGATTGAAACAGCATTTGCGGTTCTTCTATACCAAAGTGCTGGATACTGACCGGCGACAAATCATGCGTCTAATCATGTCGGAAGGCCCGAATTTCCCGGATCTTGCCGAATTCTATTATGCCAATGTCCTGTCGCGCGGGCAGGCCATGATCAATGCGATCATTCAACAAGGCATCGAGAGCGGCGAGTTTCGCAACATGTCGGGGCATGGACTGATGCATAATGTGGTTGCGGGCGCCCTGGCGGCGGGCATTTGGAAACAGGTGTTTGATCGTTTTCAGCCGATTGATCTGGAAGCCTATTATGACACGCACCTGGATCTCATCCTGAATGGGCTGTGCGCGCCCGATCCTCGAGATTGACAAGCCCGTCGGGTCCGATCAGATCGCTGTCACAGGCAGGTGCGGAGAATCACTTTGAGCGACGTTCGATGCGTAGCCCCAACCGGATGCATGCTGGGAGAGGGGCCTTTATGGAGTCCGACCGAGGGGTTCCTGTGGTGGGTCGACATCAAGCGCGCCAAGCTGCACCGACACAATCCCCGCACCGGTAATACAAGGCGATATGATCTGCCATTGCGTGCCAGCGGCCTTGCACTGGCGGAGGGCGGCCTGATCATGATCGGCGACCTCGAAGTTGGTCGCTATGATACCGCAACGGAGCATTATGCGCGTATCTGTACGCTGAATGAGCCTTATGGCTTTCGAACGAATGATGGTGGCATGGCCCCCGATGGCTCGTTCTGGTTCGGCACCATGGATGATGCAGAAACCGAGCCTGAAGGGCAGTATTATCGCCTGCGCCCTGACTTGACGGTTGAACGGATCGGTCTGCCGGAAGTACTGGTCACCAATACGATGCAATTCTCGCCGGATGGCCGCTCTTTTTATACCTGCGACAGCGCCGAGCAGATGATTCTGTGCTTCGATTATGATCCTGAGACAGGCGCACTGGCCAATCGGCGGGTGTTTGCCTCAACCCTTGAAGCCGGCTGTTTCCCTGATGGATCAGCAATCGACCAGGACGGATATTTGTGGAATGCCCAATGGGCGGGATCTCGGATCGTCCGATATGCGCCGGATGGCAGTGTTGATCGTATCGTCAGCCTACCTGTGTCTCGCCCGACGAGCTGTGCCTTTGGCGGACCGGATCTGAAAACCCTCTACATCACCAGCGCCCGCGTTGGCCTCAGCGATGCCGCGCTCGATCGCCAGCCCATGGCCGGAAGCCTGTTTGCAATCGATGTCGACGTGCCAGGCCAGCCCGTGGCCGAATTTGTCCCGACACTGGCTTGATCGCTTGCGATTGACAGCATCTGCACCCAAGTGACTTCACAAGCGCATAAATGCGCAGTATGGAGCCGGATTACCCCAAAAGTCAGGAACATGAGAATGGCCGACAAGGACAAGAAAAAGAGCGTTGGGCCAATTACCTTCGCCCGTCAGGTGGAAGCGGAAGGTCGCAAAGTGACCTGGACGTCGACCCCTGAAACCATTCAGGCGACGATCATGGTCGTCGTCATGTCGATCATTGTCGCCATGTTCTTGTTCCTGTCCGACCAATTGATCGCTTGGGTTATTCGTTTGCTCACAGGTCTTGGCAGCTAGACCACATAATAAGGAGTGCTTCGCCCATGGCTGAGGCAAAATGGTATATCGTCCACGCCTATTCGAATTTCGAAAAGAAAGTGGCGCAAGCGATCCGCGACCAGGCCGCGATGAAAGGCCTGGAAGAAATGATCGAAGACCTCGAAGTGCCGACTGAAGAAGTCGTCGAAGTGGTGCGCGGCAAGAAGAAAACGATCGAGCGGCGTTACTTCCCGGGTTACGTGCTGATGAAGGCGCGTCTGACCGACGATGTCTATCACCTGGTCAAGGATACGCCGAAAGTCACCGGATTCCTCGGCGCCGATGGTGGCAAGAAACCCCTGCCAGTGCCACAGCGCGAAGTCGATCGTATTCTCGGCACCTCTGACGAGCCGATTGAAGAACGTCCGAAGCCAACCATTGTCTATGAAATTGGTCAGGAAGTGCGCGTGAATGAAGGCGCGTTCCAGGGCTTTGAAGGCACGGT
>JBCCZH010000387.1:0-3104 GCA_039188075.1 Pseudomonadota bacterium | reverse complement strand
GACATAGCTGCCAAAGGGCGGGCAGATGCCGAACCCGCAAGACTGGTATAGCGTGCGGGACGGCTTGAACCCATCCATGCTGCCAGTCTCGAGGCTGAGCCGTGTATAGCCGCGGGCGCGGGCCTCGGCGAGGATATGGTCAAGCATTTTGCGCCCCAGGCCGGCGCCGCGGCGGCGGCTGAGCATATGCATGGATTTCACCTCGCCATGCGTCTCCGACAATTCCTGCAAGGCGCCGCAGCCAACCAGTTCGTCGCCATCGCGCATTTCCCAGACCGTGACATCCGGCGTGCGCAAGCCATCCATAGGGAGAAAGTGGCAGCTGCCGGGTGGTGACAGGCTCAGCATCAATTCGGCATGGGTGTCTATCAAAGCCGCGAATTCCGGAGTGTCCAGATTGGCGGATTGAATCCTGATCGACATCTAGCCCTCCACCAATTGTCCGATTTCAGCTCTGATTTCGGGAATACCATAGCCCTTTTCGGCTGAGGTGGCACGCGGGATCGGGTGAGCTGCCGGGTGTTTCTTCAGCGCTGCTTCAATCCTGGTCGTGACTTTTTCAAGCTCGGACTTCTTGATCTTGTCGACTTTGGTCAGGACGATTTGATAATTGACGGCTGCCGTGTCGAGCATGCGCATCGTCTCAAGATCGGTGTCCATCAGACCACGGCGACTATCGACCAGCAGGAAGACCCGGCGCAGATTGGCGCGACCGCGCAAATAGCGTTTGGTCAGCTGCACCCATTTGGCCTGTTGATCACGGGAGACCTTGGCATAGCCAAAGCCGGGCAGGTCGACGAGCCAGAACGTGCCGTCGCCAATATCGAAATAGTTCAGCTCGCGCGTCTTGCCGGGTTCGGCGGATGAGCGCGCCATATTCTTGCGATTGAGAATGGCATTAATCAGCGATGATTTGCCGACATTGGAGCGGCCCGCAAAGGCGATCTCAGGACGATTGCCATCCGGCAGCTGCGCCAGACTGGCCGCGCCGAGGACAAACTCCACCGATCCGACGCAAAGCTTGCGGCCGGTTTCGAGCGCTTCGTCTGAAAAGGGTAGCTGAGTCATGTTCCGCTTCTAACGCATTCCGCCTTTTACGCCGTTTCCCCGCTGAAAAGCGGGGTCTATGGCGGTCGAGACCAAGTCTTTTTTCTCAACCGCCATGGGTCCTGACTTTCGTCAGGAAAGCGGAGGGAGGTTATTCTGCCGGGGTTGATGAGCCCCGCCCGAGTAATCGTTTGATCAATTTGTCGAGCTGGGTCTCGACCCCGTTTCGCCGCATGATGAAATATTGCTGGCCCAGCGAGAGAATGTTCGACCACACCCAGTACAGGACCAGACCCGCTGCAAACCCGCCAAACACGAACATGAAGACAAAAGGCAGCGCCATCATGATGGTCCGCTGGGTTGGGTCCGGCGGTGGTGGTGACAGGGCCTGAATGCCGGCCATGGTCACACCGTACAGGATGGGCAGGATGCCGATACCGATCACGAAACCGAGGAGCGGTATGGCTTTAATGTCGGCGGCCGCAAAGGGCAGAAGGCCGAACAGGTTCCCGATGGCGGTTGGGTCCGGCGCAGACAGGTCACTGATGAACCAGAAGGCCGTATGGCGCATCTCGATGGTCACGAACAGCGTCTTATAGAGCGCGATAAAGATCGGGATTGTAAACAGGATGGGAACACAGCCGGCCAGCGGATTGGCCTTTTCGCGCTGATACAGCTTCATCACTTCCTGCTGACGGCGCTGGGGATCGGCTTTGAACCGTTCCTGGATTTCCTTCATCGGCTCGGCCAGCTTTTTCATCTTGGCCATGGATTTGTAGCTCTGATTATACAGCGGCACGAGCGTCAGCTTGACCAGGACTACCAGGCCGATGATCGCCCAGCCAAACGAGCCAACAATGCCTTTCAACCAGTCGAGAACAAAGAACAGGCCCTTGGTCAGGTAATAGAGCATGTTGCCCCAGTCGATGGCGTCCCGGAAACGTGGGATCCCGGCCTCGGCATACGCATTCACGACATCATATTCCTTGGCGCCGGCGAAGACCTGATTGGCGACCGTTACGGAGTCGCCGGCGGGCAGTTCAATGCCTGCGCCCTGAACCAGGACTTCCAGATGATTGTTCGAATTGATGACCCGGGCGCGGAACCCTTCACCCTGTTCGGGCACCAGAGCAGCCATCCAGTACAGGTCCGTCAGGCCCAGCCAACCGCCAGTCTCGGCGACGCGGACGCCATTATCGTCGGCTTTCTTGATGCCGCGGCCCTTGTAGAGATTGTTATAGTTGCGCCAGGTCAGGGCGGTATCGAAACTGCCCATCAGGCCGACATGCGCGAAGCCGGTCTTGCGGGCCGAGCCCGGATCGGTCTCGTTGAGGAATTCCTTCCAGGCGCCATAGCGTTTAACCTGACCGACGGGCGAGAAGCTGCGAGTCTCTGTCCCCAGATTGGTGAGCCGGTCGGAGAAAGTGAAGAGATAATTCTCGTCGACTGAAATGGTCCGCTCAATGCGCAGGCCATCCTTTTCAAGCGTCAGCGTCGCCGCATTGTCATCGCCGAACGCGCTTTCAGCGGCTGACCAGACATCATCGCTGCCAGCCAGCAAATTCCCGCCTTCGAACCAGTTCCAGCCAACCGTGTAGCCGTTTGGCGTGTTTTCAGGGCGCAGCAGGCGCAGCTCTTCCTCGCGTTCAACCGTCTTATAGTGATCTTTCAGATTGAGATCATCGATCACCGCGCCGGTCAGATTGATCGACCCGTCCACGCGCGCGGCGTCAAAGGTGACACGAGACGATTCCACCAGCGCTTCATCCACCGTCACCACCACGTCTTCCAGAGGGGTATCTGGTACCTCGACCGGCGCGTCGACCCCGCCGGACTCGGCGATCGCGGCTTCACGCGCTTCATTGGCTCGTTTGGCCTGGGGTTCGAGGACGAAGAATTGATACCCGAACACAAAGACAATCATCAGCGCCATGGCGATGATGAAATTGCGTTGATCCTGTGGGTCCATACCGTTTTGCTGATTGGGCAACATTGGCGGTGTCTATCCTAATATGAAAGCGGGGTCAGGCTGGGCCTGGCCCCGCTGTGATTTGCTG
>JBCCZH010000386.1:0-3109 GCA_039188075.1 Pseudomonadota bacterium | reverse complement strand
GTCTTCCGTGATCTCTTCCCAACCTTCCTCGATGTTCGCGAGCGCCTGATCGACAGTGATCTCACCCGCCAGGAACCGGGCCAGTTCGCGGTCAAGCACGACACCGGTGTATTGCTGCGCGCCCGGGATGCGGAAGTCTGACGCCATGTTCGGATGGTTCAGGCTTTCCTTGATCGCGCTAAGGTAGTTTTCAGCGGCCTCCTGGCTGAACCCCGCTTCGACCCAGCCCGACGTGTCTTCGAGCTGCGAATTGCGGTAGGGGTTGTAGCCGGTCCAACCCATGGTCACATCGACATTGGATTGCGCGGCCTGGTTCATATAGCTGAGGAAGTCATAGGCCGCCTGCTTGGTCTGATCGTCGGTCGAGGCAGAAATGGCGGCAGTCCACCCGCCAAATGCCGCAAATGGCGCATAGTTGATGCCGTCCACCGCATGCGGGCACATCTCTGCGTCGCAGGCCACAAGCTCGCCGGTGGCCGGGTCCAGAACCTCAGCCGATCCGGGCATTATGACGGCGCCGATCTTGTCGCGGATCTGGCTGCCTTCTTCGATGGAAAGCGGGCCGATATCGCCCCAATCAATGGCCATGCCGCACCGACCGCCCGTGACCAGCGCCCGAGTGTCGCCGATGTCCTGGTTCAGCTCATCTGGAGGGCCATACTCGCCGGTCGCCTGGTAAATCTCGAACGCTTTTTTCCAGGCTGCATTGTTGATCTTGGGCGCCATTGTTTCTGGGTCGAAATACAGGCCTTCGCTTGTGCCCTTTGACTGAACGCGGCTTGCGGCCATCGACTGAACCGCAAAGTAAGACTGGGCGTTCCGCTTCTTGAAAATGCACGAGCCATAATCGGCTTCGCCATCACCGTTCATGTCCTTGCCGTGAATGGCTGCGGCGACCTCGAGATACTCTTCCCAGGTCCTGGGCGGCTCCAGACCAGCTTCGGCGAGAACGTCCGTCCGATAATAGAGCATCTGGAAATCGCCATCGAGCGTGATGAAGTAGGTCGATCCTTCGACCTTCTGGTTGAAGTCGCGGAAATAAGGCGCGATGTCCTGCAGGTCGATCTTGTCGTCCGCGGCAAGATAGTCATCGAGGTTTTCAACCAGACCGCCCGAGACCAATTCAACACCCCAGCCAGAGGCAAAGACTCCAACATCGATCGAGTTCGTGCCTGTGGCCCAATCCGTCAGTATCTTCTGGAACAGCTCTGCAAACGGTACTTCGGCCACGCGAATTTCGGCGCCGGTCATCGCCTTGAACTCTTCGCCGCGTTCCACGATGCGACCCGCAATCACCGGACCCGGACGGGTCAGAATATCGACCACCACACCATCATATTGACCGTCGGCGGCGGCGATGCCCGGCGCAAGACCGGCGCAGAGTGCAAGCGCCGTGTTCCTCATGAATCTCTGTAGCATTTGATCTCCTCCATGTTTAACTTTTGTTAGCGGCGCGTTTCGCTACATGACCGCGCCAATTTGCCAGGGAACGAACTCGGCTCCTCCAAAACCAAGCTCTTCGCTCTTTGTCCGTGCGCCGCCGGCAACCCGAATAATCATCTCGAACAGCTCTTCGCCCTTTTCGGAGATGCTGACGCCATCGGTCACGATGTCTCCGCAATTGAGGTCCATGTCTTCGGACATGCGCGCATACATTTCCGAGTTGGTTGCGAGCTTGATGCAGGGGGTCGGCTTGTAACCCGAGACCGAACCTCGCCCGGTGGTAAAGACGATGATGTTTGCACCCGATGCCACTTGCCCGGTGACCGAACACGGATCAAAGCCGGGACTGTCCATAAAGACAAAGCCCTTGCGATCCACCAGTTCTCCAAACTGATACACGCCGGAAAGGGGCGCGGTGCCGCTCTTGGCGGTAGCGCCCAAGGATTTTTCAAGGATCGTTGTCAGGCCACCGCGCTTGTTGCCGGGGCTTGGATTATTGTCCATCTCTCCGCCATTGCGTTCGGTGTAGTCTTCCCACCAGCGAATGCGTTCGATTAGCTTCTCACCAATCTCGACCGTCTCGGCCCGGCGGGTCAGCAGGTGTTCGGCTCCGTAAATCTCGGAGGTTTCGGAGAGAATGGTTGTCCCTCCGTGGCGCACCAACAGGTCTGACGCGTGGCCAAGCGCGGGATTGGCCGTGATGCCGGAATAACCGTCCGAACCGCCGCATTGCATGCCGACGGTGATCTCTGACACTGGCGCCGGCTCACGTGTCGCCTGATTGGCAATCTCCAGAATACCGCGCAGTTCCGCAAGCCCTCGGTCGATGGTGCGGCGCGTGCCGCCTTCGTTCTGAATGGTCATGTAGCGCAACGCACCATCCGCGCGGATGGTGCGACCGCCCACCAGGTTAGAAAGCTGCATGACTTCACAACCCAACCCAACCAGAAGAATGCCCGCAAAATTCGGATGCTGAGCATAGCCTGACAGCGTCCGGAAGAGCGCGTGATACCCTTCGTTGCTTGCCGACATGCCGCAGCCGGTCCCATGCACGATGGGGACAACTCCGTCGACATTGGGGAACGCCTCCAACACCCCGGATTTCTCAGCAGCCTCTGCGATGAAGCGTGCAACCGATCCCGAGCAGTTGACCGTTGTCAGGATGCCCACATAGTTGCGCGTCCCAACTTTCCCGTCGGCGCGACGATATCCTAGGAATGTCTGCTTTGCCTCGATTCCAGGCAACGGCGTGGCGGCGGTGGCATGGCCATAGTCCTGTTGATGCGCGCCCATCCCAAGGTTTTGCACATGCACATGTTCGCCAGGCGCAATCTCGGTCTTTGCCTCTCCGATGATCTGCCCGTAGCGATAGATGTTTTCGCCGGCAGCGATGGCGCGCGTTGCGATCTTGTGACCACGCTTGACCGATCGTACCAGCGGCACGCCAAGCTCGGATGGCTCGGCTCCCGCGCTGAGATCGCGGAGCGCAATCACGACGTTATCATCCGAACTCAGGCGCAACACGTCAGCAGTCTGAAGCGGCTTCACCAATCGTCTCCCCTTGCACCTCTGGCTGGGTGTCCGAGGTCTTTGGTAGCTTGAACTAACATTTTATGTCAACTAACATGTCAGTATGCAGGAAGCAAAGACAATGACCCGGGACGTC
>JBCCZH010000385.1:0-3114 GCA_039188075.1 Pseudomonadota bacterium | reverse complement strand
GACGTCACCTGCTCGCCAGAGGCCACAACCACATCATATTCATCGTCAAATTCATCGCCGATGACATCGCCCCCAGCAGCGCCTTTGGCGAGGCTGACCAGTTTGTTGGTCTCACCGGACATGGCAGAGACAATGACCGCGATTTTCTCACCCTTGGCGGCGCGATGGGCCACAATATCGGCGACATGCGATATCCGATCGAGATCCGCCACCGAAGTGCCACCAAATTTTAAAACAGTGCGCGCCATTGCCGCCTCGTCAAATCATACCATTTGCGCTGAACTAAGCAGGCGCTTCCTTAAAGGGCTCAGCGCGAAACCGCAATTAGGATTGCTAAACTCATGGCAGCTATGTCGTCCACAACCGCAAACGCCCCGTCCCGGCCGAGTATCGATCCGGATGAAGTGGCCAAATTCACCGCCATGGCGGCCGAATGGTGGGACCCCAAAGGCAAGTTCAAGCCACTGCACAAGTTCAACCCAGTCCGTCTCGGTTTCATTCGCGATACGATCGAGGATCATTTCGATCTCGCTCCCGACGCGCGCAAGCCGTTTGAAGGGCTTCGCTTCCTCGATATCGGCTGCGGCGGCGGCCTGGTCAGCGAACCGATGCGCCGCCTGGGCGCTGAGATGGTCTCCGTCGATGCGAGTGAAGCCAATATAAAAACCGCGATGACGCATGCCGAACAAGGTGGCCTCGACATCGATTTTCGCGCCGGGACGGTCGAAGCCCTGATCGAAGCTGGAGAAGCGCCATTTGATGTCGTGCTTAATCTGGAAGTCGTCGAACATGTGGCCGATCCCAGCCAGTTTCTGCAAGACTGTGCCAGCCTGGTCAAACCGGGCGGCGTGATGATTGTCGCGACGCTGAACCGGACCGCAAAGGCCTTTGCGCTGGCCATTGTTGGCGCGGAATATGTCCTTGGCTGGTTGCCGAAAGGGACACATGAATTCGAGAAATTCCTGCGCCCGGATGAGATCGAAAAACCTCTCCAGACCGCCGGGCTGGATGTCGATCCGCCGCAAGGGGTCAGCTTCAATCCGATCCTGGATCAATGGCGCCTGTCAGGCGATACCAAAGTCAATTATCTGATGGTCGCGAAACGCCCCGCCGGTTGAGCTATTCTGCGGCTGGTTGAACCGCTAGCAATTCAATCTGGAACATCAGGTCCGCGCCCGGGGGAATCTCTTCGCCCCAGCCTTCGTCGCCATAAGCCTGATCGGCCGGTATATGGACCAGGAATCGATCGCCCGGCATCATCAGGGCCAGCGCCTCGTTAAAGCCCGGCACGAGGGTTCCGGCTTCAAAAACGGCTGGCTCACCGCGTGACCAGGAACTGTCGAAAAATGTGCTGGTTTCGGCGACCCGGCCCTCATAGTGCAGCACGACTTGATCCCCCTCGACAGGGGCCCCGGCCTCAGCTGCGCTCTTTTCCAGAACCACAATGGAAACCCCACTTGGCAGAGTTGTCGCGCCGACGCGCTCCGCGTCCCATGGGAAACTGGCTTGCCAGGCCGCCATATCCGGTCCGACAGGTGGCGGGGCGTCCTCAGTGGCCTGCGCCAGATCAACTGCCGACAGGAATCCCTCCAGGTGGACGCGATAAACGAGATCGGAATTGGCCGGGATCAAATCGCCGAGCGGTTCGCTGCCAAAGGCCTGCGCCGCGGGGACATAGACCAGCCATTCATCGCCCGGATTCATCAGCTGCACGGCTTCCGCCCAGCCATCTATCAGTTCGGAAATCTGATAGACACTCGACTCCCCACGCGAATAGGAACTGTCGATCAGTCCGCCTGTGTCGGCCAGGAACGCCTCATAATTGACGACAATCGTGGCATCGGCGCTGGGTGACCCTGCATTTATGTCGCCATTGACGATCGGGATGTAACGCACGCCCGTGGCGGTCTTGTTCATGGACCGGCATTCAGCCGGGAAAGGCGGTGTGTAATCGCCGGGACCAGATCGCAAGGCAGGACACTCGGCATCGCCTGAGCCGCTGAAAATGCCCGTTGGGACGCTGGGCAAAGACACATCCGGGAGCGAGGCACATCCGGTCAGCGCCAGCGCTGATAGACCCATACAGGTGATCTGAATCCGACTCATCATGCCGCCATCCCTCCTTGTCAGCCTGGATATTGAAGGCTGATTCTTATTGAACGGGGACAACATCCATCAGTTCGACCTCGAAATTCAAGGCTGCATTTGGCGGGATCGGCCCGTTGCCATTGGGTCCATAAGCCAGATCGCCCGGCACATGCACCAGCCAGCGATCCCCCGGCCGCATCAGTTGCAGGGCTTCAACCCAGCCTGGAATGACCCGGTTGGCCGGGAACATAGCCGGTTCGCCGCGCTTGTACGCGCTGTCAAAAACCCCGCCGCCCTGATCAAAGCGGCCTTCATAATAGACCACGACCCGGTCGCTGCCCGCGGGACTTGTGCCGGCCTCATCGCCAGAGGCGAGCACGACATATTCCAGGCCAGAGCCGGTTTTTACGATCTCAGGCAGGTCAGAATTCCAGGGTGTGTATGTGGCCCAGGCCTCGTCATCGGTCGGACGCGGTTCTGGCGCTTTGACAATCTGTCTCAACTCAACCCGGAAGATAAGGTCATCGCCCGGTTTGATCACCCCGCCTGGCCGCGGGCTGTCGCCATAACCAAGCTCGGTCGGGATAAAGAAGATAAACTCGTCGCCCAGCGACATGAGCTGCAAGCCTTCGGTCCAGCCTGAAATCACCTGGTCAACACCGAATGTGGAGGTTGAACCGCGGGCATAAGAGCTGTCAAACACCGTGCCGTCGGTCAGGCGGCCATCATACATGACGCTGACGCGGTCACGTGGCCCAGGCATATCACCGCCTTCGTCGCCTTTTCGGACAATGACATATTGCAGGCCGCTTTCGGTGGATTGTACGTCGGCGCGATCCGGATCCCAGGGGATGTAAGTCGCGAGAGGGTCATTCGGGTCCATAGGTTCTCCACCACATGCTGCGAGGATTAAGCCGCCAAGGGCAAGTAAGAGCGTGCGCAACGTCAAGTCTCCAGAGGCTGAGTTTCAGGCTGTCTAGGCTGGTTTCCAGGCGCTGTCACCTAATCAAAGCTGAAGCTCTGCGG
>JBCCZH010000384.1:0-3123 GCA_039188075.1 Pseudomonadota bacterium | reverse complement strand
TAATTGCGGATGCCATCCCATTCCTCGCCGGCATCGCCCTTGGCCTTTTGCTGATCCCAGCTCCACTTGAAAGGCTCAGATTTGAACAGCCAGTATTTCATGCGCGCTCCTCGACGTTTGGAGGAGCATTTAGGTCGCTTTGGCGGCGGCGTCCATGCCTGGCTGATCATTGCCATCGGTTTGTCGCAGGCGGCCTTTGGCGGATCGATTGCGCCCCTCCGCGGGTTTCAGACCGCCCGCGAGGCCAAGCCCGATGGGCGGCATGTTTCCGTATACGGATTCATGCTGGTCAGCCTTGATCAGAAAGGTTTCGTGCCAGATGCCGACATCGCCATTGCTGCCAATCGCCTTGTTGAAGGCGCGCCAGGCGGGCAGATGTGCATTGTCGCGATTGACGGAATAGGCATGTAAATGGTCGAAGCTGCGCCAATACTGGACGAGATACGGACTGCGCAGGCTGAAAAAGGTCTTGGCGTGCAGCAGGCCAAGATCCGGATTCTGGCCGAGCTCGATCAGCATTTTCGGCATCGCTGAGAAGACAGGTAGCCATTTCCAGACCTTCCACAATTTGTGAATCCGCATGCCAATCAGGAAGACGACAAAGTCGCCTTCAATTGCTGCCGTCATCCGTCCTTCAATCGGCTTTGCCATTGTCTGCCTCCAGGGATCATGTTACCTGATCCATATCATTTACTTTATATGGTGTAAAGTGTACTATTATGTCTGAGACGCTTCATCCTTCTTCCTTCATTGTGCTCGGCCTCGTCGACCGGCTTGGCGATGCCACATCCTATGATCTGAAGAATTGGGCCGACGGGTCGATCGGCTATTTCTGGACCTTCTCGCGCGCCAGCCTGTACAAGGAACCGGCTCGCCTGGTGGCCCTCGGCCTGCTATCGGAACGCCAGGAGCAGACGGGTCGCCGTCGTCGCCTTTACGCGATCACCAATGCTGGCAAGACGGCTCTCGCCGACTGGTTGGGGCACTCGCATGATCAACCCACAGAGATCCGCGATCTCGGCCTGCTCAAACTCTATTTCGCGCAGAGCGGCGATCAGGTGGCCCTTGATACGCTGGTTCAGGATCAGATCGCCGCGCATGAACAACGCCTCTCCACCTATCGCCAGCTCGAGCAGGAATTATCGGCCAATCCGGACTACCGCTTCTATGCCGCCGCGCTCGCCATGGGCCTGAAATATGAGGAAATGTCGGTCGCCTATTGGCAAGGGCTGGCCAAGGCCGGGCTCAAGGTGGACTAGACGCGGCGACGACCACTCTTGCGACAGGCCTGCGAAACCAGCGGCTCAAGCGCATCCCATCGCTTATAGCGTCGCAGGTCTGGTCCTGCCCCCAGCCACGCATCTTCAAACGCTTCGCGCGCCTCCGGATCGCTGAGAATGGGCAGGAGTGGATCGACGCTGACGCGGATGGTGAACAGCACGGTTTTGGTCGCATTCAATTTCCGGATGGTCTGACGCTCCACGCGCAAGTGCAGGTCGTCCAGCTGTTTGCCGGCGACGGTCGGCCGGTCTGGCGTGTAGCGTTTCTCGCTGGCCTGAACCGTCCAGTTAAACCGTTCAAGTACGACATCCGGCTTGAGCCCCATAAAGATCCGCGCCACACGCGGCGACAGGTCTGTTTCGCCGCCCGGTACAGGTCCGTGCAATCCGGCCAGATCGAGCCCGATCCGCTCCGGCAAGGTCCAATAGGTTGGCGCACACAAGACCCCGCCAATCAGCCGCCAGTCGCCAGGATGATATTCCTGCATCAGGCAGAGATCATCTGACACGATGGACGCGGCTTCCTCCAGCGCCGTCGGCATGCTCTGGTTCGGCACCTGGCCGGTCGCGGAGACGATCCGCTCCAGCGCTTCTTCCGCCGCATCCCCGGATGTGTCGCCAGCTACGACATTGGCCCGCATCATTTTCAGGATCAGACATTTGTCGCGCAACCAGGCCTCGGCTTCGGTGTCCGGGCTTAGCCATTGCGCCGCGGGGATCGGCTTGAGACCCGGCTCAAAGCCGGGAACGCCATGCGTAAAAGGAAGATAAGGGGGCGTGCGCGCACTAAGCGACACGCGCGCGGCCCCAGGAGGCAAAGCCGGCAATTTTCGGTGTGCTCGGCAAGTACATGGTCTCATGCTGATCGAGGACAAAGCCTTCCTGTTCCAGCATCTGGTTGGTGTCGCGCGTCAGGTGACAGCCGCCTGCGATCCGTTTCCAGACCGGCTCGATCCGTCTTTGCCATTTGGCGACGCCTTCATCCGGAGCCAGGCCATGTTCGGAATACAGGATTTTGCCATCGGGTTTGAGCACGCGCCGGACTTCCTGCAAGGCGGACTGCCAATCGGGAATGGTGCACAGAACGAAAGTCACCACAGCGGTATCAACGCTGTTTGAGTCCAGCGGCACGGCTTCGGCGCCGCATTGATGCAGGTCGCCGGAATAGGCAAAATCGCCTTCTTCCCAGGCCGCCTCGGCACGTTTGAGCATCGGTGCGTGGGGTTCGATCGCATGCAAGTGCGAGACCTTGTTCGGATCATAATAGGCGAAATTGGTGCCGCAGCCGCAGCCAATCTCAAGCACGACGCCATCGGCTTGCGGCACAGTTTTCTCACGCTGCTTCATCATGGGCTTGGTCGAACAGCCGCAAGCGATCAACTTTGGCATGACATATCGGTCCCAGAGTCCAAACATGGCGTTACTCCACCGCACCCAGTCTTGCTTGCGCCGCCGGATTGGCGGGGCGCAGGACCAGCGCGCTTTGCGTGATTGAAATTTCGTACTTCAGACCATCGGCCATGGGCGCATAGACGGCGGAGCCGAAACTTGCATCCTTTTGACTGGTGCCAAAACCAAAACGTCCACCTTGATCCTTGGCCAGGGCATACACGTCGAGGCCGGGGTTTTCGTAGAGCTGAATGCCCGTGCTGGTCGCTTCACTGACCGCCTCGGTGATGTAGCGCCGCGAATAGCGTCCTTCGAGGAAGTCCAGCCGATAGACGCTGTCATAGCCCAGCATCTGCGACATGGGTTTGAACGTGATCACCTGCGCGCCGAGGGCGAATTGATCGCCCTTGATCTCATTGATGATCCGGATCTCGTCATCTGGCAGGGTCAGGGT
>JBCCZH010000383.1:0-3142 GCA_039188075.1 Pseudomonadota bacterium | reverse complement strand
TCAGGCCCCTCATAGAGGATTTTCGCCTTGCCTTCGTAAATCATCCGCTTGCGTGACATCGCACTATCCCTCTGGCGAGCTTGCCGCGCGGGGCGACTCAACCGACCCGCGCAATAAGGCGCCCCCTTACGCCAAACGGGCCAAATAGGCAAAAGGCTTCTTGCACCCAGCCCCCCTGCGCCCCTATATCAGCGTCAGACTCATATATTCCTGTCATAAAGGTTCGACACATATGTCTTCATTTGATGATCGCAAACGCGCCGAAGAAGCCAAGTTTGCGCTGGACGAAGCCGCCGAGTTCAAGGTCATGGCGCGCCGCAACAAGCTGCTCGGCCTGTGGGCCGCTGAGCTGATGGATCTGCATGGCGACGACGCCGAAGCCTATGCCAAGACCGTCGTCTTGTCTGATCTTGAAGAAGCCGGCGATGATGATGTGTTCCGCAAGGTGCGCGGCGATCTCGACAAGGCCGGCATTGAGCGGTCTGATTCCCGCATTCGCGATCATATGGCGGAATTGCTGCCGGTCGCGCGCGAACAAGTTCTGAAAGAAGCGGAGTAAACGGCCATGACGGACGCGATCCACACTTCCATCGACAATGCCGTCAAAGGCAATGATGTGCTGCTCTTTATGAAAGGCACGCCAACTTTCCCGCAATGCGGCTTCAGCTCTGTTGTCGTCCAGGTGCTGGACTATCTCGGCGTCGAGTATCAGGCCGTGAATGTGCTGGAAGACCAGAATGTCCGCGAAGGCATCAAGGCCTATTCCAACTGGCCGACCATTCCGCAGCTTTATGTCAAAGGCGAATTTGTCGGCGGCTGCGACATCGTCAAGGAAATGTTCGAAGCGGGCGAGCTCAAGGATTACATGTCCGAAAAGGGCATTGAAATGGAAGCGGCCTGATGCGCCGCCAGCTCGACCCTGGCCCGGATCATCCGATTACAATCGAGCCGAAACACACGCCCGTCAGCGTCACGCTGGCGAGCGAAATCGTGCTCGCCGTCCCGCACCATCTCGAATTGCGCGAGGCGAGCTATCCGCCGGTCGCTTATCTGCCCCGCAATCTGATCGACATGTCGCGCCTGGACCGCTCGGACCACACGACCTGGTGTCCGTATAAGGGCGAGGCGCGCTATTATCATTTGCGGGCAGCAGACGGATCAGTCCGCGAGAATGCGATCTGGACTTATGAAACACCCTTCCCCGCCGTGGCTGAGATCAAGGACGCGCTCGCCGTCTATGCCGACCGGGTCGATGCGATCCAGATCGGCTAGGCCCGTCCCAGCGCCCGCGCCAGGGCTGGCCGCCCGGCGCAGCGTCCGAACCAGTCCGCCAAAGCCTCAAAGCCAGAGACGTGCGGCATATATTTCGGCCGCATCAGCACAGAGGCGACGTTCAGATCCGCAACCGTAAACCGATCCGCGACCAGATAGTCACGATCCGCCAGGTGCTGGTTCAATACGCCCAACGCCGCCTGGCGCTGCGCCTCGCCGACATCCACGTCTTGCCGATTGGCGCTGTCATGCGGCCCTTCCAGCTCCCCCATGGCCCAGACGGTCCACTGCACGGCTTGTGTCTGCTCCTGAGACGTAGCGGGCGCGAAGGCTGCCGCTGCGGTCTGGCTGATATGTAGATTGATCGCCAGCGACTCGATCAGGACCAGCCCGTCCTGCTCGAAGACGGGCACATGTCCGTTCGGATTCAGCGCCAGAAAGTCTGCGGTACGGGTCTGCCCGGTCTGCCAGTCGATTTCGATCAGATCATAATCCAGGTTCGCTTCTTCCAGCGCCCAAAGACAGCGAAACGCGCGCGAGTTCCGGGTGCCGTATAGCTTGATCATTTTTGTGCTCCGGATTCTCGCGTTCTTGGTAGGATGACCGCGGTATAGGTTGCAAGGCGGAAAGAAGAAACTGGACGGATGCTGGTTGTCCGCTTTGGGGCTCAAAACCGGCATTGGCTCAGTGCACTAAAACGCCATTGATCGGACGCTGAGTTGATCGCGGTTCGATAGCACATCTGTACGATCGCGTTCTGCGAGCATCAGGTTTAAAGTCTACAATTTCTCGCGCGTTCGCGCCTATGGAGGGTCTCGATATGGGGTACAAGTTTGGGGCAACAATAGTATTGGCGGTATCGCTTCTAGTCGCTCCGGCATTGGCCGAAGAACGTAATTGTCGCCAAGATGGCATCGAAGTTCCGAATGACTATGGGATTCCGATCGCCTGGATTTCAGGAGACTTCATCCAAACAATTCGGCTGACGCTGCCTCCACTCGCGGCAAGCAAGAACACCTCTGATTCTAGGGATGAAGATGATGTCCGGCGAAGTGAACAGCCACTGGAATCGACTGAAGAGATCACCCGCGACAACGCCGATTGGTCAAACTCGTCATACTATGTTCGAGCTTTTGATGGCGGTCCCTGCCTCGATATTGAGTTGGGGCCTCGTATTCCAATGGGAGACGACCGAGCCTTTCAGACGCGTCTAACCGTAAACAACTCTGCGCTGGATATTCGTTATGGTGCAGGAGTGACGATACGGGACATGCAAAAGGGTACGCGGACCATTGTACCTGCGAGCTTCAAGTATGAGCTGCCAAGGGATGTCGGCGAGCAAATGGTCCATTTGACCCCCGATGGTTGGAGTGAAGACGGCGGCCTAAACGAAATGCTTCCTGACGTCTTTGAAATGCCAAATCTGAATCGGTGGGACAGTGATGTTTCTCATCAGCTCTCTATCTCGGCCGGTACCCCGAATACGATCGAAATAAATACCGTGGATTGGACTGCCTTGTTCATGGTGATGGTCAAAGGTGGCGAATACACTGGAGCAAGCGCATCGCGTAAACTGACTATCGATGGCAAGGACCATCCTTTCCCACTCTATAGCAAACGGCTGACAATCCTCCCTCCCGGCAAGGTAAAAGTCTCTGGCGATGAGTCCGGCGAAGCGCAACTGTGCGACGTTAGCAAAGCTCAAATAGCAGCTCTCATGGAACAACTCGAGAATAGTGTGCCTAACGGACTAAACGACTTTTACGTAAACAAACTCGCATCCGAAGGACACTTTAACGAATGCTATGGTGGAGGAGACGCATTCCAATCCGCCAGAACGATACGATTTGGTCATAGATTAGGATTCTAG
>JBCCZH010000382.1:0-3153 GCA_039188075.1 Pseudomonadota bacterium | reverse complement strand
GTGAATGTGACCGCAGCGACCGTGCCGGGTCTCATGATCATGTTGGAGAATCAGAACGTCGGTGATATCGATAGCTTCGACTTTGTCTGAGAAACGGACTTAGCTCATATCAGTAGCGCCCGGCCGGAAACGGCCGGGCTTATGTTAACGCGGCCTCTTTTGTGTTGAAGGCCAGTGGGGAACGGGACCTGACAATGAATACGTTTCAAGATAGTCGCTCGGAGAAGACAGCTTGGGAAAAGCCGGAACTCGAATCGGTGAAGATAAGTGACACGGAGACCGGCACCGGTGGTCCGTCGCCTGATCCCTTCCCAGCACTCGGGCCCTCTTAACTTTTCGAACTTGATAGCCGGCATCGTCGGATCCGACCCGGCTGAAAGTTTACATCCCAAAACATGCGAAGCCCTGGTCTCTGCGATCGGGGCTGACGCCTTAACCGGACCGTTCGCTGAGAACCGGTCCGGTTCTGCATTTATGGCTGCTGCCATGCTGGCCCCGGGCGGACGGGAAGTGCCGGCACCAGACATACGCGCCATCGGCGGTGCGATTCTGTTGGCCGATTGCCGCCTTGATCCCGATAGCGGCCTGGAAGCAAAATTGGACGTACCGCAGGATGCTTCGGTGCATGATGTCTTGGCGGCGGCTTGGACACGCTGGGGCTCCGGCATGGCAGAGCATCTGCGGGGCGATTTCGCCATCGCGGTCTGGCAACCTGTACAACGCTGTCTGACGCTGATGCGCGACATCATGGGCACGCGGCCGCTGTTCTACACCCGTGCCAAGGACGGTTTAGTGGCCTTCTCATCGTTGCCCGGCGCGTTGGTTCAGGCCCGCCTGGCGACCGGCAAACCGGATCCGAAGGCGATCGACCGGATGGCGCGGATGGATCTGCGCACAACGGCCGATACAGGCCTGCTGGACATCAAACGTGTCCGGGCAGGCCACGTGGTGCGCATAACGCCAGGCGGACTTGATGAAACCCGCTACTGGGCCCTGACCTGTCGCAACCCGATCCCTGACAGCGCCGATTTCGACGCCACAGCAGCAACGCTGAGGGACAAGATCGCCACTGCCGTAGCCCGGCGCCTGCCGCCCGGGGACACGCCTGTGGCCACCCATTGCACCGGTGGGCTGGACAGCTCATTGGTTTCAGTGCTGGCTGCACGGGCTGCGCCGGGCCGCAAAGTCCATGGCTTCGCAAACCGTCCGGCCTACCGGCCTGGAGATCCTGCCGTCATTGATGCAACACCTTATGTGAACGCGGTGGCCCAATCGGAACCGGATCTGAATGCGACTTTTGTCGAAGAAATGCCCGTTGACGACTACGCGATGGCATCCGTGTTCGGGCATATGCCGATCGTGGCCATGTCGGATCAGGTGCCTTATGTCGCAATAGCCGAACAGGCCGCCAAGCGGGGGGCCGGAATGGTCCTGACAGGGCTTGGTGGGGACGAGATTGTCAGCCATCAGGGCGGTGGGGCCTTTATGGAGTGGCTGCTGACCGGGCGCTGGGGCCGCATGTGGCGCGAAGCGCGGGCCAAGGGCGAGCAGGACGACCGCACGACGCTTGCCGTTCTGGGCAGGGATGTGCTCCGCAAGCTCGTCCCCCATTCCTGGACCGCCAAGGTGGCGCAATGGGCGGGACGGCGGTATTCCCACCATAATATACGGTTTAAACCGTTTTTGCGGGGCAATCCGCGAATGGTGGATATGACTCAGACCGGCCTGACAACACGGTCTGAGCGGTTGCTGGTGGCTGGAACAGAGGGCGCGCTGCCCTGGGTCGCGGAGATCATGGCGCTGTACGCCGCCCGCCACGGCGTGACCTGCGCCCACCCGTTTATGGACCGGGATGTCATGGAATTCGCCATCCGCCTGCCAGCCTCGTTTCTGCTGCGGGATGGAACCACCCGGGCCATCATGCGTAAGCTGTCCAGCGGCATCCTGCCGGACATGGTGCGAAACGGCGACAAGCGCCGATTGGACGATGCGACCATGGTGCTGCGCGCTGCAGAAGGCCGGGACACATTCCTGGACTCCATTGCCCAGATGCGCGCCTCCGGCGTCGAGACCCCGATCAACCTGGACGCTCTGGAGAATGCTGTGCGGGCCCTGCCGGACCCAGACGAGCACCGCGCCCGGATGGACCAGGCGTCCCGGGACGGCACCCAGACCCGAGAGTTGGAGATGGCCTATCTCCACGCATTCATGCTGGCACGCTTCATGACCGGTCAGGATAAACGGTAGAGCGCGCCAAACGCCCGAGCTCTGAGCGGACATTGATTGAGCCTGTCACCTCGCACTCCGCCACCAGGTAGTCCCGCGACTGCACCCCTATTTTCGAGAGCTCCTACCCCTAGTTTTGAAGGCCTGGGTTGAAGACTCATAATAAGAAGTGCTTATCGAGAATAATTTCTATGTCGCAAAATTTACCCTGTAACGAAAAAATCATTATAAAAAGCACACTAAAGTTCTTAAAATACTGAAAAATATGGGATTTTATATTTCATCTTCGGATCAAGGTATGGCACCCCGGTGAGCTTATCCCCATTCCAACGTTTCAAGCGTGATTTAATCAAACTGTAGGAGAACCCTTAAGGCGTACAGCGCCAGATCCAGTCCGCGAGCCAAGACCCTTTGGCTTGCATTGCTATTCCAAGAGACCTTTAGCCCGCCCAGAAGGTTTCTAATGTAATGCACTGCAATGTAAGATTTTCAATTTTAGCTTAAGTTACGCTTAAGGAGTTGAGGGGAAGGTGAGTTTGTGAGCCCCATCGGATTGCAAACATCGATGCGCTTTATGGCCCTATGTGCCGCTTGCATCGCTTTCACTGCACCCGCGCACGCGGCATCATGGTTCTGGGCATCGGTCCCCGCCAAGGTCGCGGACGGATCGCGCTCCGGCGCCATTCGGCTGATCCAGACCGAGCGCGCCAAGGGGCGCACCCTCTTCGGCTCCAAAGCCCGCATGCAGCGGGTTCTGAGCCGCTGGCGACCCGAGATTGAAGCCGCAGCCCGCCATGGCCGGGTTTCCGAAGCTCTGATCGCAGCGATCGTTCTGGTCGAATCCGGCGGCAATCCCAAAGCGGTCAGCCCAGCCGGGGCGCAGGGCTTGGGCCAGCTGATGCCGGGCACGGCGCGGCGCTATGGGGT
>JBCCZH010000381.1:0-3161 GCA_039188075.1 Pseudomonadota bacterium | reverse complement strand
GATGTTCAGAATGCGAGACGCCGCGCCGTGGGGGAAGCCATGTATGGCAAGATTGGCATCCCGCGCGAGGATCGCGCCGGACGCATGGTCTGGTTTGCGCGAAACTACCGTTTCTTCGATGCCCCGCTCGCCTTGTTCATCGTTATGGATGAACGCGTTGGCCACGGCCAATGGGGGCATGCTGGCATGTTCATGCAGACCCTGTGTCTGCTCGCCGAGGAGCGCGGCTGGGGCACCTGCATGCAGGAATGCTGGGGCATCTTGCGCCCGACCCTGAAGTCGCATCTCAAGCTGGGTGAACATGAAATGGTCTGGTGCGGCATAGCTGTTGGGGTTCCCGACACCGAAAATCCCGTCAACGAGCTCTATACAGAGCGCGCCAGCCTGGATGAATTCGCGGAACTTCGCGGCTTCTAATTCAAGCCGGCGCCTGGATCGCCGCGCTTCTTCCGCATTCATGCCACACTGCCGCGTCACGATCGCGGCATGGACCTGAACCGTCGCACCTGTTTGAACAGCCTGCTGGCGCTGCCGCTCTTGCCGAGCCTGGCCGCGCGCAATGACACGCAATCCGCCCGTCTGATCACCAAGGCGCGGCGCCAGATCGGGGTCACGACCTCCTATGACGGCGCTTATGTCGCCCTGGCCTATCCGGGCGGCGACGTGCCGCGCGAGCGCGGCGTCTGTATCGATGTCATCATCCGCGCCTATCGCGATGCCTTTGATTTTGATTTCCAGCAACACGTGCATCAGGACATGGCGGCGAATTTCAGCGCCTATCCCAAGCGCTGGGGTCTGACCCGGACCGATCGCAATATCGACCATCGCCGCGTGCCAAATGTTGAAACCTGGCTCGAACGCCATGGCCACGAATTGCCGGCCTCGGCCTGGCAGCCGGGAGATCTCCTCACGTGCCGGGTTGGCGGAACGCTGCCGCATATCGGTATCCTATCCAGCCGCAAGGATCGCCAGGGCCGCTGGAAAGCCATTCACAATATCGGCCTGGGAACGCTCGAAGACAGCCGCATCTGGGCCTATGGTGACCAGAGACGATTTCGGTTCCTGCCGGAGCGGTCCTAATAGGTCAGCATCATGCGCAAGCGCATAAAATGCTCGTCCCAACCTTTGTCATGACCTTTCAGTTCGGACAGCGTATCGATACCTGCATGCGTCATCGTGAGCTGCGTGCCTTCTTCCACGGCCTTTAACTCCCAGGTCACCGTCGTCACCACGCCTTTGAGCCATTCATGCGTGAACGTGTGCACCAGCTTCTTCGGCGGATCGATCTCCAATACATCGCCCCACATCAGCTTGCGATCTTCTTTTTCCAGATTGAAACTCAGATACTGAAACGACGCGCTATCGGTGAGGTCGCGGTCGGTTTCAGAGAACCAGCGCGCCAGCAGCTCCTTCTCCGTCAAATACCGCCACACCCGTTCCGGGTTCGCATTCAAATAGATTGTTTTCACCATCACCGGTTCAGTCATCATCTGCCTCCACAACTTGTTTTAGATCTGCCAATTTCTCATCCCAGAACTGGCTGAAGAAGCTCACCCAGTCGGATACGGTTTTCAGGGCTTCGGGTTGCAAGGCGTGCAAGCGCTCCCGCCCCCGTGCGCGGACCCGGATCAGGCCGCCTTCCTGCAGGATTTTGAGATGCTTGGTCACAGCCGGGCGCGTCATCTCATACTGCGCGGAAATCTCGTTCAGGGACCGCTCCCCCGAGGACAGCATGGTCATGATGCTGCGCCGGGTCGGATCGGCGATGGCGCGGAAAACCAGTTGCTCTGTCATATCATGAAACCTTTCAGTTTCCTTATATAGGAAACCTTTCAGTTTCATGTCAAGCCGTAAAATCGAGTCTGGTGTCTGGCGCAAAGCGCGCTAAACAGACGCCATGAAAATCGCGACCTGGAACGTCAATTCCATCAAAGCCCGCCTGCCCACGGTGATCGAGGTCCTCAAGGCCATCGATTGCGATGTCATCTGTTTGCAAGAGATCAAGTGCGAGACTGACGCCTTCCCCTATATGGAGATTGAGGAGCTCGGCTATAATGTCGAGGCGCATGGCCAGAAAAGCTATAATGGCGTCGCCATGCTGTCGCGCTTCCCGCTGGAGGATGTCGTCCGCGGTCTGCCCGGCAATGAGGCGGACGAACAGGCCCGCTATATCGAAGCGCTGGTTCTGTCAGATAATCCGGTCCGTGTGGGCGGACTGTATCTGCCAAATGGCAATCCGGCACCCGGGCCCAAATATGATTACAAGCTCAACTGGATGGGTCATCTGAAAACCCATGCCGCCCATCTGATGCAGGCCGAAGAACCGATCGTTCTATGCGGCGATTACAACATCATCCCGCGCGGCGAGGATTGCTGGGATGAGACGGTCTGGGCCGATGACGCTCTGGCGCTGTCGACGAGCCGGGCGGCGTTCCGACGCTTGAAACATCTCGGCCTGACCGAAGCCTTTGAGGCAACAGACAATCGCGGCCATGAATATACGTTCTGGGACTATCAGGGCGGCGCCTGGCAGAAGGATCATGGCATTCGGATTGATCACCATCTGCTCAGCCCGCAAGCCGCAGATCGGCTGGAAAGTGTCGAAATCTACCGCAAGGCGCGCGGCCTGGAAAAACCGTCTGATCACGTACCGGTCATCGCGACTTTGCGCGATTAAACTAGTCTTTGACGCACCGCTGATTGTAGGCCGCGACGTCTTTATTGAGCGAGACCACCAGCGTCTGAAGGGATTGCTCTTTCGACATCAGGTCAGCTTTCAGCGTATCATAAGCCACTTTCGTCGCATCGGCTTCCGCCGCCTGGTCCTGACTGAAATTGCGCATCGCTTCGGCATTTTCCCAGGCATCGCCCGCAGCTTCAACCTCATCGACCAGAGCCAGACGGGCATCGGCAATCTCTTGCGCCTTGATCTGTCGGTTTTGCAGGTCTGCGGCTTGTTCGGCGCAGGTCAGCGCACTTGCGGCTGGTGCGGTCAGAACCATCATGGCCGCGAGGGCACATAGGGAGGAAATCATTGGTTTCATGTGATTTTCTTTAAACCTTTTGATCTGAAGCCAAGCTGAACATGATCGCCCGGATATTGCCCAACCAAGTCTTTTTTGGGGCAAATTTCAACCTCACGGATCCGTCTTTTATGGAAG
>JBCCZH010000380.1:0-3182 GCA_039188075.1 Pseudomonadota bacterium | reverse complement strand
GCAGTCACCGAGAAAAGCAGTTCGTCACCCTGCCAGACCTCGAGATTGTCGATGAAATGCGGCTGGATGAACAATTGTGTGATCTGATCACGCTGGAGACCGGAGTAGTTTGGATGCCGGATCATGATCTGTGCTTCGCGGCGCGGTGTCGACATGGCTACCGCCGGCTCGAAGCTGCGCAGTTTCATCTTGCCCATCGAGGCCAGTGCCTCAGCGGCATCGCCCGAAGCAGGCGCGGCACAGCCGCCAGACGCTTTGACAAACCCGCCGGACATGTAATATCCTGATTCTGTTTCAGAAATCACGCGTACATTGGAATATTGTTCGACGCGAACGCGCATTTCGAAATCAAGCGGTGCCATGGCTTCGGAGAAGGTGAATTCGCCTACGACAGGGGCCGGATTTTCATCAACGACCGCCGTAACCCGCGAGATCATCTGCGTTGCGTCGACCTGTTTCAGCACGATTGGCACGGTCGCCGCATCATGGGCGCGGTAGGGGGCCTCCACAGCCAGAATGTCGCGCGTTTCGGTCAAAGCCGTGTCTTCGTCGAACAGCCAGGACTTGATTTCGGTCCAGGCCTCGCTGTCGGTCAGCGGGTTCTTGGGTGTGTCCTCGGCGAGCACCGGAGACGTCAAAACGACGGAAAACGCGAGCGCTGCACAGGCCTGTTTCAACATTTTATCCTCCCCTCGAAATCAGAGACGCTTTAGCACAGGGTGCTCCAAAAAGATACACAGACCAAATGCTGCATTGAGTTGGAACACCCAGACACCGTTATGATCCCACGGGAGGCCGCATGTTCGAAGCCGTGATTTCCATATGTCTGTCGCTTGAGGCGGGTCTTTGTCGTGACCAGCTTTTGCCGGGGTTCGAGGCCGCGACCGTGACGGGTTGCGAAGCGGCACTCGCCGCGCGACCGCCGGATCTGGATGGGCTCGTCACATCGGATCAGCCACGCTGCGCGCCTGTGGGCGAGGTGCTGTCCATGCAAGAGGTTGCGCCCGGTGTTTTTGCACATCGCGGCGAAGTGGCCGTGCCCAATCCCCGCAACCGAGGCGATGTGTCAAACCTGGGATTTGTCATCGGCAGCAAGAGCGTTGCGGTGATCGACACAGGGAGCGCCCGGTGGGTCGGCGAGGCGCTCTGGCGCGCGATCCGGGAGCGGACCGACCTTCCCGTCAGTCACGTGGTGCTCACCCATATGCATCCCGATCACGTCATGGGCGTGTCGGCGCTGCATGATGCCGGGGCCGAGATCGTGGGTCATGCGGGGCTTCCGCGCGCCCTGTCGGATCGGCAGATGAATTATCTGGAAAGTTTTGAACGGCTTCTTGGCGCCGAGGTCTTTCTGGGCACCGTTCTGACACCGATCGATACGCTTGTGACAGACACGCTGGCCTTGGATCTGGGCGATCGGGTGCTGGATTTGCAAACCTGGCAATCGTCTCACACGGATGCGGATCTGACAGTGTTCGACCGGGAAACCGGTACGATGTTCACCGGAGATCTGATCTTTCACCAGCACACGCCAGCGCTCGACGGTCGGCTGCGCGGATGGCAGACGGTGTTACACGACATGTCGACGATCGAAATCGCGCAGGTGGTGCCCGGGCATGGCGACGTTTCGCTGGACTGGCCGACGGCCGCCAGTCCGATGCTCCGGTACCTTGATGTTCTCGCCGCGGACACACGACAGGCGTTGGATGCTGGTCAGCGCCTTGGGCAAGCGATCGATGTGATCGCCGAAAGCGAGGCGGAGAATTGGCAGCTGTTTGACGAATTCAATCCCCGCAACGCAACCGTGGCGTACACGGAGCTTGAGTGGGAATAGGCGGGCGCGACCTCTGAGCAGGCCAGTTAGCTATCGGTGGCAAACTGAAGAAGCTGCGCGATCGCGAACAGACGTTTTTCGATCAGCTGCGGCGTTTCACACAGATATTGGATCGATTTCTGCCGGTCCGAGTGGATCACCTGGTCCCAGTCGATCTGTTCTTCCAGCGCGTCGATCCGGTCATAATCCGGATCTTCAGCCGCCAGGAGCGTGTCCATCTCAAGCCGCGCACCATCGATCTTTTCGGCAAGCCCGATCTGGCTGAGGGAGAAATCGCCAATCCCGCCGATGATGCGTGTTCGCCGTTTCGACAGCGTGTCAAAAACCTGCTGGAACACCGCGCCCAACAGCAAGGGATCACCACCGTGGGTGGCCGTGAATTGCTCGACGGGCTCGCGAAGATCTTCGACGTCGATGCGCCGCAGGCTGAGCCGGTCCGCCAAACGCATCGCGTCGGTCCTCAGCTCGTCTTTCCCTGCCAGGTGCTCGGGATCGATCTCCAAGGGCCACATCAGTCCCAAGGATAGCGTTTCCACCTTGCGCTGGACGCAGGGCCAAGTGGGATCGGAGAAATCTGCAGCCTCAACGGTCGACACAAGACCAGCCGCCGACAGCACCAATGTGCAGAAAAAAGATGTCCGCATCCGCAAATCCTCCTTCACTCTTGTTAGTATCTGAGGATGCAAGCTGTCCACCGGTCTGAATGCCCACCTTTGTCTACGTTGTTGTGCAAAACCGCGCGCGTATAGTCTTAAGTTGAATTGTTCTGCTTGCCAGGAGCAATTTTGGACGAACATCGAAGGGCACATTCATGCGGACACGAGCTGCGGTGGCTTTGGAAGCGGGCAAGCCGCTCGAAATCATGGAAGTGAACCTGGACGGCCCGAAGGCTGGCGAGGTGCTGGTCGAGATAAAGGCGACCGGGATTTGCCACACGGACGAATTCACCCGTTCGGGCGCTGATCCCGAGGGGCTTTTCCCCTCTATCCTCGGCCACGAAGGTGCGGGAATTGTCGCCGAGGTGGGAGAGGGTGTCACCACGCTCAAGCCGGGCGACCATGTGATCCCTCTCTACACGCCGGAGTGCCGCAACTGCCATGCGTGCCTGAGCGGCAAAACGAACCTCTGCACGGCCATTCGTGGCACGCAAGGTCAGGGTCTGATGCCCGATGGCACGACGCGATTTTCGATGCTGGATGGTACGCCGATCTATCATTACATGGGCTGTTCGACTTTTGCCAACCACACGGTCCTGCCCGAGATCGCGCTGGCAAAGGTGCGCGAGGACGCGCCTTTCGACAAGATCTGTTACATCGGCTGCGGCGTAACCACGGGCATCGGCGCGGTG
>JBCCZH010000379.1:0-3184 GCA_039188075.1 Pseudomonadota bacterium | reverse complement strand
GCACGCTTGGCGCGCTGGGCGCCTTGGCCTGGGGGATTGGGTCGAGTGAAGCCGAACATGTCATGGCGACCGGCGTGCTTCGGGCGACCAAGCCAAAACAGATGCGGGTCACGATTGAGGGCGCGCTGCCGCCAGGTTGTACCGCCAAGGATATTGCCCTTTTTCTGATCGCCAGACATAGCGCCGCCGGCGGCAAGAGATGCGCGATCGAATTTGCCGGGTCGACGGTCGACGCCTTGTCCGTCGAGGGCCGAATGACCCTGTGCAATATGGCGGTGGAGTTTGCGGCGCATTCTGCTGTGATCGCACCGGACGACAAGGTGCTCGACTATGTCGCGGCGCAGGGAGCGGGTCAGGCCGGGACGGATGAATTGACGGCCTATTGGCAAGCCCTGCGCACTGATCCCGGCGCGGCGTTCGATTTCGAGATCCGGATCGACGCGACTGAAATCTCGCCCCAGATCAGCTGGGGTACGAGTCCCGAAGACAGTGTTGCGATCGGGCAGCCTGTGCCGGACACGGCGCCGACGCGCGCCCTGGATTATATGGGATTGCTGCCTGATCAGTCTCTGCGTGGGTTGAGAATTGATGGCGCGTTTATCGGGTCCTGCACCAATGGACGCCTGTCTGATCTGCAGCACGCGGCCGAAATCCTGCGTGGCCGACGGGTGCCGCCGCATGTCCGCGCCGTCTGTGTGCCCGGGTCAAAAGCGGTCCGGCGGGACGCGGAAGCCCTGGGCATCGACAAGATATTCCGAGAGGCCGGGTTTGAATGGGGTGAGCCGGGCTGCGCCATGTGTTTCTATGCCGGCGGTGAAACCTTCCCGCCGCAATCGCGCGTGGTCTCTTCGACCAATCGGAATTTTGAAGGACGCCAGGGGCCAGGGGTGCGGACCCATATTACCAGCCCGGCTGTGGTCGCCGCCTGCGCGGTTGCGGGCGAGATTTGTGCGCCCGTCGACTTGCCAATTCTCGACAAGGTGGACGCGTGATGTCGGAGCCTCTTGTGCAGCATCAAGGCATCGCAGCCATTCTCCTGCGCGACAATGTCGATACCGATCAGATCATTCCGTCTCGGGAAATGAAGAGCGTCAGTCGCGATGGACTGGCTGATGGCCTGTTCGCGGGATGGCGCTACACGGCGCCAGGCTCGCGTGTGCCCAATCCGGACTTTGTCCTGAACCAGCCCGAAAATCAGGATGCGACCATCCTGGTGGGCGGCGAGAATTTCGGCTGCGGCTCATCCCGCGAACATGCGGCCTGGGCCTTGAAGGAGTTTGGCTTTCGGGTGGTGATCGCCAAGAGCTTTGGCGAGATCTTTCACGGCAATTGTATCCGCAATGGCATATTGCCGATCGCCTTGCCGGCGCAGCCTATCGATGCTCTAGCGGCCGAGCCTTTGCCGGTCAGCATCCAGGTCGATCTTGAGCAGCAGACACTGCTCTCAAGCAGATATCCGGACGAGATTATTCCGTTTGAAATCGGGGGCTTTGCCAAACGCCTTCTGATGGAAGGCTTGGACCCCATCGCGCTGACCCTGAAACGCAAGGATCATATCGAGTCTTACTTTGCAGACGATGCCGCGCGGCGCCCCTGGGTCTATTCCGCGGGTTGAGGCGCACTAAAGGACTCGATCAGGCCCTGTTCGATCAATTGCTCTATCTCAGCATCGGATAGGCCAAGATCTTTCAGCACTTGGGTTGAGTGTTCGCCAATCTCGGGTGGATTGATGGTCAGGCCCGGACGGGCGCCATCAATCGCGATCGGCATGGCGGGCAGCGAGATCTCGCCACCTTCCGGGATGGTCATATTGAGCAGGCCGCCACTTTCAACCAGATGCGGATCCGTCGCCAGATCTTCCGGACGCTGGATGGGCGCGAAGGGCAATCCCGTGGTTTCGAGCTTGCGCATCAATTCGTCCTTGGTGAACTCAGCGAAGAGCTCACGCAGCGCGGGAATGATCTCATCCCGGCGCGCGACGCGATCATTGTTCAGGGCGAGCGACGTATCGGCCGCCCAGTCTGAGAGATTGAATGCCGCACAGAAGGCCCGCCATTGCGTGTCAGAGACAACGCCGACAAAGACTTTCTCATCATCCTTCACATCGAACACATCATAGACCGCCCAGGCCGAGACGCGGGCAGGCATCGGCGCTGCGGGCGTTCCCGTAACGGCATATTGCGCCATATGCTGCCCGACCAGAAAGACGGTCGTTTCATAAAGCGAGGCGCTGACATGCCGGCCCTTTCCCGTCCGCGCGCGATCCTGCAAGGCGGCAAGGACGGCGATGGCGCCAAACATGCCGCCGGTCACATCAATGACACTGCTGCCGGCGCGTAGCGGTCGTCCGGGTGGTCCGGTCATATAAGCCAAGCCGCCCATCATCTGCGCGACTTCGTCCAGCGCGGTCCGGTGGGAATAGGGGCCGTCCAGAAATCCCTTTTCGGAACAATAGATCAATCGCGGATTGCGGGCAGACAGGCTGGCATAATCAAAGCCGAGCTTGTCCAGCGCGCCCGGTCGAAAATTTTCGATAAAGACATCCGCTTCGTCGATCAGCTTGAGCGCGATCTCCTTGCCTTGCGGTGACTTCAGATCAATCGCCAGGCTTTTCTTGTTGCGATTATACATGGAAAAATAGCCCGCGCCGGAACCGCGCAGCCGGCGGGTCTTGTCGCCGCCTACCGGTTCGACTTTGGTCACATCGGCGCCCAGATCCGCCAGAACAAGGCCAGCCGCGGGTCCCATCACCATATGGGTAAATTCAATCACCTTGATTCCGGCCAGCAGGCCTGTTTCATTGGTCATGCTATTCTCCCATGGGCAATGTAACGCACACTTTGCTTTCCTGCACATCTTTAATAGATATATCAATTGCATTAGATATATCATTTGACAATAAGGTCACACCCTCAGGCGAGCAAAAGGCGATAGAGATGACAAAAAGCAGTGTTCTGATCAGCGAAGTTGGCCCGCGTGACGGTCTGCAGAACTGCGATGCCATCATGCCGACGGCGGATAAAAAGCGCTGGATTACCGCTCTGGCGGCGGCCGGGGCGAAGGAAATCGAGGTCGGCTCATTCGTATCGCCGAAACTCCTGCCGCAAATGGCGGATACAGGCGAGATTGTTCGCCACGCGATCGAGATTCCGGATCTGGAAGTCGCTGTGCTGGTGCCGAATCT
>JBCCZH010000378.1:0-3230 GCA_039188075.1 Pseudomonadota bacterium | reverse complement strand
CGTTAGGGCAAAGAGGAATCGGCGACAACCCGGGGGCCTGCGCTGATGGAATGGAATTTCTTTGCGGTTCTGAATGACTTTGACCTGCTGATGCTGGGTCTTTTGAACACACTGAAAGTCACCGGACTGGCGCTGCTGTTTGGTGTTCCCCTCGGCCTCGTGCTTGCTCTGTCCCGGCTTTCAACCTTCCGTCCGCTATCCGGCGTCGCCGGTTTCATAGTTGAGTTCTTCCGCACCACGCCGCCGCTGGTGCAACTCTTCTGGTTCTTCTTTGCGCTTCCGATCCTGATCGACGTGCGCATGACGCCGCTTATCGCGGCCGTCGTGACCTTTTCGATCCAGTCTTCGGCCTTCTTTGCCGAGATCTTCAGGGGCGGCATTCAGTCGATCGACAAGGGCCAATGGGAAGGCGCCAAGGCCATCGGCATGTCCTACGTCCAGAGCCTAAGGCGGGTTATCCTTCCACAAGCGGTCAAGCGAATGATCCCCGCTTTCATGGAGCGGTCCATTGAACTCCTGAAGACCACAACACTGGTTTCGACCGTGGCCTACACGGACCTCATGTTCCAGGCCAATGAGCTGGCGCAAAAGACTTTCCGTCCGCTTGAGGTCTACACCGTCGTGGCGGTCATCTACTTCGTTTTGATTTTTGTGGTCAGCCAATTCTCGATCTGGGTTGAGCGTCGCCTGGCCAGATCTGGCGAAGGGACGGTGCACTGATGGGCCACAACTGGGACTTCGCAACCATCCTTCAGAATTGGCCCGTACTTTGGGTTGGCCTGAAAGGCACGGTCTACATCTTCGTCGTAACGGTCGTCCTGGGCCTGGTCGGTGGGCTAGTCGTCGGTATCGCCCGATACGCCAAGTCTCCGTTTATCAGCTGGCCAGCCCGCGCCTTTGTGGAGGTCTTCCGTAATACGCCCGTTCTTGTTCAGATCATCTGGTTTTTCTACGCCTTCCCGATCCTGACAGGGATAGAAACCAATCCGATCCTCGCGGCGATCCTCGGTATCTCTCTCAATACAATGGCGTTCTCCGCCGAGATTTATCGGGCAGGCATCCAATCCATAGACAGCGGCCAGTGGGAAGCGGGCAAAGCCATCGGCATGACCTACAACCAGACGCTCCGCCGGATCATCCTTCCGGTGGCGATCAAGCGCGTCCTTCCCGCGCTGACCAACCGTGGCATCGAGGTCTTCAAGATGTCCACGCTGGCGTCTGTCGTTGGGTATGTGGAAACACTCAATCAAGCGAAGCTGATCGCGGATCTGAACTTCAACCCGATTGAAAGCTATACCGCTGTCGCCATCATCTTTTTCGTTGTGCTCTATCCCGTGGTACAGGGGACCTACGTGCTCGAGCGCATGCTGCGCCGGAGTGACTGATGTCTGAAATCGTCCGCATCGAAAACCTGCACAAAAGCTTCGGTGATCTTGAAGTCCTGAAGGGCATCGACCTGACGGTACAGTCGGGTGAAACGGTGGTTTTGCTTGGATCCAGCGGCTCTGGCAAATCGACGATGCTGCGCTGCGTGAATTTCATGGAAACGCCGACGTCGGGCAAGATTTACCTTAATGGCGAGCTTATCGGCAGCGAACGTGGCGGTAAGATGACCTACCGCGAGTCCGAACTCTGTGGCCTCCGGTCCCGCATCGGGATGGTCTTTCAACACTTCAACCTTTTCCCGCATATGACAGTGCTTGAGAACGTCATGGAAGGTCAGGTGATCGTCCTGGGGCGGAAAAAGGCAGAGGCCAAGGACAAGGCCATGTCGCAGCTTGAGCGCGTGGGCCTGTCGGAGAAAGCGGAAGAGTATCCGGCGCGTCTTTCTGGCGGGCAAAAGCAGCGCGTCGCCATTGCCCGCGCGCTCGCCATGGATCCCGAAGTGATGCTTTTCGACGAAGTCACCTCGGCCCTCGACCCCGAGCTTGTCGGAGAAGTTCTGAAAACGATGCGCCAACTCGCCGACGAGGGCATGACCATGCTTTGCGTGACGCACGAACTGGGCTTTGCCTACCACGTCGCCAACCGGGTGCTCTTTCTGAACGAGGGTACCATCCTGGAGCAGGGGGAACCTCAGCGCATCCTCAAAGCCCCGGAAACCAACAGAATGCGCGAATTCCTAGACGGGCATTCGTTGTTCAAGCTGCCGGACTGACGGCAAATCACATTCAACAGGGAAAGGATCAAATGATGAAACTGTTGCAACGCATGGGAGCCGCCTGCCTCGCCGTTCTCGCGACGATCGCACTGAGTGTCGGTGCGGCACAGGCGCAGTCAACCTGGGACAAGATCCAGGAATCCGGCACGCTGCGCATGGGCGTGACCCAAGCCCCGCCTTGGTATTCGAAGAACCCCGCCACGGGTGAATGGGAAAGCGGTCTGATCGTTTCCATCGGCAAGGCCATGGCCGGTGAACTCGAGGTTGAGCTGGAAATGGTCGAGGTGACCTGGGCCACGGCCATCGCGGCACTTCAGGCCGACAAGATCGACATGATGTTCCTGGACGCAACGCCCAAGCGCGCGATGGTGGTCGATTATCCGAAGCAGCCGCTGCTCTACATCTCGCTCGCGGTCCTCGCGAATGACGATCTGTCGGTCAGCACCTGGGAGGACCTGAACAACCCGGACGTGACCGTTGGTGTGCCCCAGGCGACGTCGATGGACGCCTTTCTGACACGGACCATTCCGAATGCTGACATCCAGCGTTTCCCGGACAATGGCGCCGCAATCGCGGCTTTCCAGTCGGGTCGTGTGGATGCCGTCTCGCTTTTCCATCCGCCACTTCTTGCGGCACGTCAGAAGCTTGGCCGTGGCCAGCTGGTTATCCCGACACCGGCCTTTTCGTCCCCTTCATCCATCGCGGTGCGCCGCGAGGCCGACAAGACCTTTCGCGACTGGGTCGACCACACGATCTTCTACTATTATGAGACCGGCCGCACCCAGCGCTGGTATGAAGAATTCTTGGCCGAGTTCGGACTTGACCCCAAGGCGTCGCCGGTTATCCAGCGTGAGCTTTTGTTCAACAACTAAATGCATATCGGGCGGCGGATCGACCGCCGCCCGACCCGAGGCCAACGCATGGATACGAACCCGCAGATATCAACCCACGACGCCGCAACGGACGATCGCAACGACGACATTCTGATTTACGTCAATGGCGAAATTGTCCACCGCGACGAAGCCAAAGTCTCGGTTTACGACTCGGGCTTCATGCTGGGGGATGGTGT
>JBCCZH010000377.1:0-3304 GCA_039188075.1 Pseudomonadota bacterium | reverse complement strand
GCACATTCCGGAAGACTATCCGGATCTTGCACATCTGCAGGATGTCGAGGCCCGTCTGGCTGAGTTTCCCCCGCTCGTCTTTGCCGGTGAGGTCCGGACGCTGAAACAACGCCTGGCCAGTGTGGCTGCAGGCGAAGCCTTTCTGCTGCAGGGCGGTGATTGTGCGGAAAGCTTCAAGGAATTCAGCGCCGACAATATTCGCGACACCTTGCGCGTGATGCTGCAAATGGCCGTCGTTCTGACCTATGCGGCGTCCAAACCGGTCGTCAAAGTCGGTCGATTGGCGGGCCAATTCGGAAAACCGCGTTCATCGCCGGTCGAAGAGATTGATGGCGTCACGCTGCCCTCTTATCGGGGCGATAACATCAATGGCATGGCCTTCACCGAGGAATCGCGACGGCCAGACCCGGAACGCCTGATCAAGGCCTATTCTCAGTCGGCATCGACCCTGAACCTCGTCCGTGCCTTTACACGCGGCGGCTATGCAGACCTGTCAAACGTCCATCAATGGATGCTCGGATTTGTCGATCGGTCACCGCTTGGCGAGCAATATCGCGCGATGGCGGACAAGATCTCGGACGCGCTGGAATTCATGCGTGCGTGCGGCGTCACCTCACAAAGCGTGCCGCAAATGGCGCAGGTTGAGGTCTATACGTCTCACGAAGCGCTCTTGCTGGGCTACGAAGAGGCGATGACGCGGATCGATTCCACGTCCGGCGACTGGTATGACACGTCGGCACATATGCTCTGGATTGGTCACCGCACCCGTCAGGTCGATCATGCCCATGTTGAATTCTGCAAAGGTGTCAAAAACCCGATCGGCATGAAATGCGGGCCGGGTCTGGAACCAGACGAGCTGCTGCGGATCATCGAGACGCTCAATCCAGAGGACGAAGCGGGTCGGATCACGCTGATCTCCCGCTTTGGCGCCGATGGTGTCGCAGAGGGCCTGGCTCCGCTGGCGCGGGCGGTCAAGGCCAGCGGCCGCACGGTGGTTTGGTCATGCGATCCGATGCACGGCAACACGCTTAAAACCTCGACGGGCTTCAAGACCCGGCCGGTCGATCGTGTTCTCACGGAAGTGCGCCAGTTTATCGATGTGATGAATGCCGAAGGCTGTGTCCCGGGCGGGGTGCATTTCGAAATGACCGGCCAGGATGTCACCGAATGTATTGGCGGCGCCCAGGCAATTTCGGAAGAGGACCTGTCATCAAGATATCACACTCATTGTGATCCTCGCCTAAATGGCGAACAAGCTCTTGAACTTGCCTTCCTGATCGCCGAGAAGCTCCTCGAGATTAAGGAATCCTCCCCAATGCCTTCACGCGTAGCCGGATAAGCAGGACTTTTACCATGACCCAGCGGGCATGGCCCGCTTGGGCGCGGGCCACTGAAATTTTGGACCTTTTGCGGCTGTCTGGGCCGATTGCGATCTCACGCCTGTCGTGGATGCTGATGGGCCTGACGGATGCGATTGTGCTTGGCCAGGTGAAAGGCCAGGAGCATGAGCTGGCCTTTATCCTGAACTCCTGGTTGCCGATCGGGGTGACTTTGGGCTTCGGCATGGGGATCCTGCTCGGGGTCCAGGTCCTGACGTCCGAACTGGTGGGACGTGGCCAGGAACATCTGTCCGGTCGCATTTTCCGGCGCGGGATCGTCTGGGCGCTTGGCCTGGGTCTGCTCGTCACCCTGATCACCTATCTGGTGGCGGCGCCGCTCTTTCAGTTCCTGTTCGTCGAAATCAATCCGAATGAAGAGATGAGCGCGATGATGACGCCGGCAGAGTTTGCCAGCGAGACGACGCATATCACCCAGATTCTGTCTCTCAGCCTGCTGGGCTTCATGATCTCAACGGTTTGTAGCTATTATCTCGAAGCCTTGCGACGACCTCTGATCGTGACGATTACGTCTTATCTTGGAGTTGGCGTGAACCTCGTCATCGACCTGGCACTGGTTCTGGGCTGGTGGGGCATGCCGCAAATGGGCGGCGAGGGGGTTGCCTGGGCGACGGTTGGCTCGCGTTGGTCGATCACATTCGCGCTGATCGGCTTTGCGATCTGGCTGACCCCGGCGCTGAAGCCTTCAGAACCTGGCCCCCAGGACGAAGGCGTCCGGCAAATGACCGTTGGTGGTGGCAGCGCGATTTCAAATGTCGCGGAATGGGGCGGGTTCAACCTGACTTACTCCATCGCGGCCTTTATCAGCGTCGCGGCGAATGCCGTTTATGGCTATTCGGTGCAGGTCATGGGCTTCTGCTTCATGTTCTTCATGGGCATTGGCACAGCCACCAGCGTGCGCGTCGCGGAACACTATGGCCGCGGTGACATGCAGGGCGTGAAAGATGCGTCGCGCCTGGGCGTCGTCGCAACGATTGTCCTCGGCGTAGTCCTGGCGCTGCTCATCCTCGCTTTTAAGGACGGGGTCGCCTTGCTTCTGGTCAATGAAGCGGCGAGCATTGATGGCGTCTTGCTGGCGCCGGCGATCGCGGCGTTGCTAATCTGGTCGGCATTGGCCACGACCTTTGATGGCTTGCAGGCAACCGCCTCCATGGCTCTGCGGGCGCAGGGGATCGTCTGGGTGCCATCGCTGCTGCACATTGGCTCATTCTTCGTGCTGATGATCCCGCTCTGTTACACAATGGGGGTCACGATGGGGCGGGGGGCGCGCGGCATGATGGAAGCGGTGACGATCACGCTGCTGGTCGCCAGTATTCTGCAATGGGGTTTGCTGGAATGGAAAACGGCGCGCCGCGAGAAGCGACACGCCGTTTAGAAAGAATCGCTTGAACAGCGATTGACCTTAGATGTCTTTCAGAGCGGAAGCCGGTCTGAAAGCAGCAGAGGTTTTTTCTTTGATTTGGATCGTTTCACCCGTTGCTGGGTTGCGACCCTCGCGCGCACCGCGTGTTTTCGCAACAAAAGTTCCGAAGCCAGCGATGGCCACTGAGTCACGGCTTTTCACCGCGTCTGCGATTGAATCAAAGACAGCATCGACGGCGCGTCCGGCTTCAGCCTGCGACATGCCAGCAGAGTCTGCCACTGCTTTGGTCAGTTCACCCTTGTTCATTGGGTTCTCCCTTAGTTCAACGGCGGAAGTTGCCGTTGCGGGCATTGTTCATGATTCGATTTGCCCGTGAATCCCGAAAACCCAATAAATACGGGCGATTCAGCCTTATTTGGCCAAAATCCACCCTTCTTCACAGGTAATTTCAGCAATTTCGCTACCTGAAAGTGTGTCTGGAGGGCCAAAAGCGTCAGCCAAATCGCCCGCCGAATCGAGTGATTCGAGGTGTTTTGAGAGGATT
>JBCCZH010000376.1:0-3324 GCA_039188075.1 Pseudomonadota bacterium | reverse complement strand
GGATGGCGGTCGATCAGTCTCAGGAAATTATCCGTGGATTGCGTGTATTTTCTGATCAGTTTGGCCTCATGGTCGAGGCCGAGATGCGTCGCAGTATTGTCGATATGGTCGACCGGAAATTGTTCCGCGACCCGCAAACCCCAATCGACATCTTCCCATCCCCAACCCTGAAATCCGGGGTCGAATGAGATCGTGCTGAGAATGTCTCGATGTACCAGCACATTGGACGTGAACACAAACCGCCCAGGCGATTGGGCGCGGACTGAAGCCGGAACGCATTCCGAGGCTTGCGACTGCGCCGCGTGAAGCCGGGTTTTATGGGTTGGGCGTGCGTGTTTCAGGCTGAATCCGCCGGCGACAAGAGCAGGCCCCGCTAGCGCATCAATCGCATCCAGGTAGCGGTCCAGGAAGGCCTCATCGTCCGGTTGCATATCGGCATCAAGGAACAGAATCCACTCGGTCTCAGCAAGGTCGCACAAACGATTGCGTGCATGGCTGCGGCCAGAATTCCGGGGCGAAGCGATCAGACGAGCTGGCCCCGGAAAGCGGAGGATCTGCCGCGTTAACTGGCGCAGCAAGTACGGATCATGCGAGCCATCGTCAAAGATCAAAAGCGTGCATTGATCCGCCCCCTTCATGCGGGTCAACGTGCTCAACAAGGCATCTGCGCTGTCGCGCCAGACCGGTACGCAAATGCTGATGCGGGCATCACCGGTTTTGCCATTGGAGACAATATCTTCACCTTCTGACGTTCGCCCGGTCTGCAAACCTGGTCGGTCAGTCGTATCGGCCTCATCGGGCGCGGAAAGGGGAAAAGCGGACATGTTCAGCGAATGGTCTTTGCGTCACCCAACAGGCGGGGCAGGGTCATCAGGATAATGTAAAGATCGAACCATAGCGCCGATCGATTTACATATTCCATATCAAGGCGCACGCGCTCGCGGACCAATGCCTTGGTATGGACGGGCCCGCGCGAGCCATTGATCTGGGCCCAGCCGGTAATGCCGGGTTTGGCTCGATGGCGATGCGCATAATCGCCGACAATGTTCTGAACTTCCTGTTCTTCGGTAGTCATGCCAACCGCGTGTGGACGCGGACCGACAATCGACATCTCTCCTCTGATGACATTGATCAATTGCGGCAGTTCATCCAGCGAAGTCTGGCGAATGAACCGACCGATGCGGGTGACCCGCGGATCGTCTGCCACGGTCTGGTCGGTCATGTGCTCGGCCGCTTGTGGGTCATCGCGCATTGAGCGGAACTTCCAGACCTTGATGATCTGATTGTTAAAGCCATGCCGCCTCTGGCGGAAAATAGCCGGGCCGCGACTTTCGAGCTTGATGGCGAGTGCAAGGATGGCGAACAATGGGCTTAGAACGATCAGCATGCTTGTGGCGATGACAAAGTCGAAAATCCGCTTGGAGGATGCCCGGCGCGCATCATGCGGCTGACCCGACACATAGGCTGCGGGCGAGTGGGCGATTTCTGCCAGGCTCTCCGATTCCGGATCAAAGCCGTCCAGGTCGAGCAAGAGCACGACGCGTTGAGGCAGGACGCGCAGGCGTTCCACCATGTCGCGCACCCGATCGCGGGCATCCGAGGTGACGGTAACGACAATCCTGTCAATCTCGGGCAAACGCTCCCAGGCGAACAAGTCATCGAGTCGGCCAAGCAACGGCGCGCCCTTGAGGCGCTTCGGTGCGCGTGACAGGCGATCGTCAAATATACCGACAATGTTCAGTTCATGCGTATTCGAATTGCGTTCGATCAGGCGACGCGCATTTGGCGTCGCTCCGACAATCACGACATTCTCGCTCAACCATCCAGCTCGAACAAATTGACGGCCAAGGATCAAGGCAATCGCGTGGACAAAGTTGAGCGACAACCAGGTGACAAAGATGGCCGGGATCACCCAGCCTGCGGATGGCGAGCCATCAACCATTTCCGTGAATGCCCCAAGTGCCGCCAATGGCAGACCGGAGCCATAGGCGGTCACCAGCATGTGATCAATCATGTTCCGCTTGCGCAACAGGCGATAGGCGGATGAGATGTTCAAGCCCCACACGGCAACGACTGGAATCATCGCAAATGGCAGAATTTGAGACACGGTTGCAGAGAGAATACCTGTGCCTGACAGAACCAGAAAACCGGCGACAATGGCGGTTGCAATCACGCAATCTGCAAGTTTGAGCAGCATTCGAAGGCTGGCGCGGCTGACGCCAATACGCCGCGATGGCAAGCGCGCTTCGGTGACGTCAACTGTATCATTTGCAGGGGTTTCGAGCGATTCGAGCGCCGCCATACGGGCGTGTGGCGCAGTGCGTGCGCGACGGTCTATATCCTGTAACAGTCTCGTCGACATCGACTTGCCTATTGCTCCCAAGCTTCATCATGAGCCGCCAACCCACGATCATCTTGCGCCCATCCGCCAAGTGTCATGCAAATCAGGGACCGAAGCGTCGCTAAGCGCTTGAAAGCATCCAAATAATCAGAGTTTGTCCTTGACCCATTCGCGCGTCAGGAAACCGTCGATGACATCACAAACCAGCCCGATTTCGGTGAGGGCGCTGATATATCGATCTGGATCAACCAGGGGCTTCCAGACCGAACCGGCTTCGAATTGATCATCTGCTTCCAGCGCCAAAGTCAGATGGTCGCCTTCAAAAACGCCGCGCAATTTGCCACCCTTGAAGTGTCGCTCCAGTGCGATCAGGCGTTCCATTCGGTCCGGGGTCAGCAACGCGCGTGCTTCGACCTGATCATTGGAATAGATGGTGAAATTGTCTTCGAGCTCTTTCGCCACCAGATCAACTTTCTGAAGCGACTTGTCGCCAAAAAAGCCTTTCCACCACCCCTGACGCGCGATCAGGGTTCGGCCGAGGAACCGATCCGGGTATTGAATGTGGAAGAGCAGACCCTGAAACGTGGTCACGGTGCGCCGATTCTTGCCGGATCCCCGCTCTTCCGTCAGCTTGCACTCGACGAGCGAAAAATGCGTCTCGGCGCGATCGCCTTCGATCAGGTCTTCAAACTTGCGACTATCATATCCTGGAAGCAGTTTGGCCTCTTTGAGGACATCGAAAGCTGGCGTTGGGGGGGCGGAATCATCGCCGCCACCAAACAGTTGCGCCGCGCCGGCTTTCTGGGAGGCCTGCGACTTGATCCATTCCCCTGCGGTTTTCCAATTGGAGATGCCCCGTACGTCAGGATGCAGAGTGTCATATTTGAACCCGAAGGATTCCGCGGCCGCACCAACCACCAATTGCTTGGTTTCTGACTTGACCGAGAAGAGCGGGATCCAGGCCGCCCCACTGGCAATGGCGG
>JBCCZH010000375.1:0-3328 GCA_039188075.1 Pseudomonadota bacterium | reverse complement strand
GTATGATATGCATGGAAATGTCCGGGAATGGACCCAGGACCGCTGGCAGGATGACTATACCGAAACCCCGACGGATGGCGCTCCGATGCTGGGCGGGCACAGCGCGCTGCATGTTGTTAGAGGGGGCTGCTATCAGGACCCCGCTTCGGTGGTCAGGGTCACAGCGCGCGGACGCGCGTCGGCGATCGACAAGCTGCCCATGATCGGGGTTCGATTGGTCCGCGAGCTGAACTGAACGCCTTGATGCGATGGCTCAAAGCTGCCTTGCAAAAAGGGTGGTCAGCGCCGCAAATCATAGTCACGACGCTGACCGGGGGAGGAGGACTGTCTTTAGAAGGCGGCCCTCAACCGAGCTGAGAAGTCATAGCCCTGATAGTCCACTGAATCCGTCGACCAGGATCCTGGCTGATTGTTCGGAGACGTTGGCAAGTCATAGGTCGCAATCCCGGGAATCACGCCAAATCGGTAGCCACCGCCAAACGAGAGATAGTCCGTGATTTCAAGATCCAGTCCGAACCGGACGCCGCCACCAATCTCGAACCCGCTCTCGCTTAAATCCTCATTGAACGTGACATTGGACAGACCCGCGCCGCAAACACCAGGGTCACACGTGGTGACCTGATTAAAGCGTCCAGTCGAATCCGAATTCATGAATTCCAGCAAACCGCTGACATTGAAATTAATGCCTGGCTGAACGCCATCGCGCGGCACCAAACCGTAAGTGCCGAAGCCGGACAAGCCGAGTCCGAACTGTTCGACCTCAGTTTCAATCTGATTGGTCTGCCCAATGCCGCCAAAGGGCGAGCCAGCAAACGAGACTGTAGCGCTGCTCCACAAATTGGTCTCGACCTTGCGGTGGAAGCCGAACACGCCTGTGTTCAAATCGAAGCCATCATTGCTGAATTTCAGTTTGTCGACGCCGAATTTGAGATAATACAGATCGCCTTCACCGCGCGCTGACCCGTCAAGGCCAAACGCATCTCCAAGGAATAGTCCGGTTGAAGTTTGCTCCGTCGGCGTGCCGCCTTCTCCGCCTTCTTCCAGGAATGCGAACTCATCAGCATAAGTCAGGGCGACCCCAAATTCGCCATTTTCGGGATCGCTGCCAAAACTGTCCGTGTCTGAACTGTACTGGCCATATTCTGCCCAGAAGCGCGTTGGCTTGCCGCGGAATTGCGGGCCGGCAATGGCGCCATTGAAATGCCAGCCATCCCAGTCTTCCAGCTCGGCTGTGACCAATGGCCCCTCATCACCACCTGATGACGGCACCAATGTACCGGCTGAAATCGCGCCCATACCATCGGCTTCAAACTCGCCATAGCCGCCCGAAATAGCGACGCCGCGAACGAGGGCTTCCTCAGGTTCGGTATTGCCGAGGGCGACTTGCGGTTCATTGTCCGCATCGACATCCTCGCCGATCGCCACTTTTGGCGCTTCTTCCGGATCGCCGCAAACCTCGACAGTCAGTTCCATGCTGCGCAGATTCTGCTTCGGATCATTGGTCCCGGTTTCAACCGCATCGAACCGAATCGTGTATTCGCCCGGCGCATCCGGCGCGCGGATATCAGCCACATAAGTATTGCTGCCATCGCTCTTCTTGAGCTCTTGCGGCTGTCCGCCTGGCAGAATGGTAGCGGTTACTTTCAACGTGTCGCCTTCTGCATCCTTCACCTGCGCGGCGGCCGTGAACAGGTCGCCGGGGCAAATCCGTTTGGTCGGCACCACTTGTGTGCCAGACAGGAAGCCGATTGCACCGACTTCCGGGGCTTCATTGCCAACGGTGATAAAGGTGCTGAACGGCGTGGTTGCTGCGGCCACGTTTTGCTCTGGCGCCCCGTCATCGCCCGCCGATGCCCGAATTTCATGTCGGCCGCTATCATCAGTGTGCGGAAACTCGTCCGGCACGATTTCAAACCGCACAGTATCGTCCCCCGCCGGCGTGACATCCAGCGTCTTGACCCCGTCAAACATGCGGTACGTCCCCCCACCCGCATCCGTGGCATCAATCTCGATCGAAGCGATATCGTCGCGGCCATTGGCATCTTTGACCGTTCCGCTGATCGCCACCATTTTACCATCGCCGGAATGATACGCATTGCCCGGCGCGCGCGGAGACGTGAAGCGCGGCTCCGGCGGTGTGTTCAGAATGGTGACGTCAAAGTCTTGCGCTGCGGACTTGCCTTCCTTGTCCGTCACGCTGACCGATGTCCCGAATGCTCCATGTGGATGCGGATATTTCGCGGTCGCAGAGCGTTCGATCTTGAACGTGTATTGCCCGGTGGTCGGATCGTGACGCCGATTGGTCACGGCGAGGTTTCGCCCGAACGCATCATCGGGCGTGGTCAACAGACCAGCCGGATGGCCATCCAGCTTGATGCCCTGACGGACGATTTCGCTGACATTGCGGTCATCGGCATTGGTATCAATGATGACAATATCGCCGGTCAGAGAGACATCCTCGCCCGGTTCTGCGCTCGGTGCCGCCGGCATGGAAACAATCTGCGGCGCCGCATTGGCGACGGTATAGCTGAAACGCTGCGTATAGCGCGTGCCGGTCGCTCCGGCTGGCGCACCCGCCGGCGCGCCTTGCACCGTAATGCTGATCGCGAACGGCCCTTGCCGCCGCACATCATCAATCTTGAACGTGATATTGGCGTTTCCGCCTGGCGTGCGCGTGTTTTCCAGGGTCGCGAAGGCGTCCATTCCGGTCACCGTCACGCTGGAAATATTCACGGCCTTGCCGCTGGCCGTGCGTGCGGAAATCCCGGCATTGACCCGTGTGCCAGGTTCGACACTGGCCGGCGCAAAGCTGATCGAGGCAACTGGATCATCTTTGCCATCACACTCGGCCTCTGTTTTCGGGCGCTGGTCGATTGTGCGTTTAAGCGTCGCGATACTGGCGCCGATATCCTGCTGTGCGCTGCGCATCGCGTTCAGGTTCGCCGCGCCGAAATCCAGACTTTCAAGCGCCCGCGCGGATGTTTCGCCCAGCGCGGTCCGATCGTCCATGGCGGCATTGTAATCCCGCTGCAAAGTGGTGATCCGACGGCTCAATTGATTGACCCGTACGCGTAACGCCTCCTGCGCCGCCAAATCGGTCGCGCGATCCGGCGTTCCGGGCGGGCAGGCATAGCTTGCTGGCAACCCGTTCGCGGCCTGCTGGACATCAATGCGCAATGTCGCCAAAGCGCCATTAATCGCCAGCCCCTCTTCGTAAATCGCTGTGGCGCGCGCGTCTTGCGCCGCCGCAGGCTGAACAATAGCCGCTGGCGCAACCGCGATAATGGTGGCGATCCCAGCGGAGTGGAGTAGTAGATTTCTAAACATG
>JBCCZH010000374.1:0-3359 GCA_039188075.1 Pseudomonadota bacterium | reverse complement strand
CATCGGTTTGAACCTGGAACGGTTGGGCGGCCGAGAAAAGGTCCTGTAATCGCATATGCGCCTCATCGCTCAACGGGATGTCGTTGCAACGATTAGGGGCAAAATCGGCGACCGGTGTCATACCATTGCAATGGTATAACACTCTGATTTTTTGCGGCGCCCGATCTAAGCTCCGCTTCAGCGGATCATTCGACCAGGCGCCCGCCCTTATACACTTCATGCACGTCCTGAATGGCGGACAGATCAGCGAGCGGATCGCCATCGACGATCAGGACATCGGCATATTTGCCAGGTTCCAGGGTGCCAATCTCGTCACTGGCGCCGAGGATTTCAGCATTCACAGCGGTGGCGGTCACGATCACGTCCATCGGGGACATGCCAATGACTTGCTGGGTCAGGACCATTTCCCGCCACATTGCATTATGATGCGGATTACCCCGCGTGCCAGAGTCCGACGACACAGCGAACAGGGCACCATTGTCATACAGATGTTTCAGCTTGGAGAACCGGCCATTGCGATCCGCTTCCGAGCGCAGGAAGATGGGATGCGTGCTGAGGTCGCTTTCGCGATAGGAGCTCTGAATATCGGCGAACAGATCGTCGGCTGGAATGTCGCGGCGCCATTTGTCATCATCCACCAGGCTTGGATCCTCGATGATCATCTTCACGCCTTCCAGCGCGATGATGGTCGGGGCCATGGCGACCTGATTGTCAACGATCAGGCGGACAATATTATCATTGTAATTGGTGTCCTGATTGACCCCGATATGTTCGATCGTGTCATACGGACCGAGCCCGGCTTCGAGCGCGGTTTCGACGGCATCTGCCGCATAGATGTGCGAAGCAACGCGAAGGCCACCCTTATGCGCTTCGTCATAAATTGCTGTCAGCTCTTCCCGTGACAGGGTCTCGTCCTGGGTCTTGATCACATCCACGCCCATTTCGATCAGTGTGCGCACTTTCTCGCGACCATCTTTCGGATCCTTGACGACCCAGGTGTCGACATAGTCGGACGAGACGAAACTGGTTGCGGTCTTGCGCAGGAAAGGGCCGGCGATGAAGGTGCGCGGTCCGGGCAGGCGCCCGGCATCAATCTCACTGCGCAACCAGAAAATATTATCGACATCCGCGCCCAGATCCCGCACCGAGGTGACGCCGGCGCGCAGCATGGCCTGCGCCGCGCTTGGCATGATATCGCTGCGCATCCGGTCTTCATACTCGCCAAACCAGTGCGCATAATTGGCATGGCCGAGAATGTCGAAATGGACATGCACATCGACCAGGCCCGGCATCACGGTCTTGCCGGTGGCATCGATCTGCGTGGCGCCATTCGGGATTTCGATATCGTCTACTGATGCCACAGCGAGGATGCGATCATCCTCAATCAGCACGACCCCGTTCTCGATCGGGGCGCCGCCCCGGCCATCAATCACGGTGCCGCCGACAATCGCCATGACGTCGCCTGGTGGCGGCGACGAACAGCCAGATAGGGTCGTCAGGCTAAGCCCGGCGATTGCCAGATGTTTCCAGGCCATGTGCTTGCTCCCTCTCCCAATTGGTCGCTCAGGCCACCTGTGCGTGTGGCCTGCCTGTGATGATTATTCTCCCAGTTCTGTCGGATAGGCCGGTGCCTCTGTCGGGACCGGGCTTGGATTGGTTTCCAGCTGGCGCAGGATTTCGGTAATCCCGGCTTCCAGTTGCGAATCCCGGCCCTGATTGGTCAGGGTCGGATCGAGCGCCACTTCAATGTCCGGGGCCACACCTTCGTTCTCGACCGACCACTCATAGTCACTGTCGAAGAAGCGGAAATAAGGCACCACCAGGAAGCCGCCATCAACCAGACCCGGATTGGCCGAGATCCCGATAAGACCGCCCCAGGTGCGGGTGCCCATCAGTGTGCCAATCCCCATTTCGCGGAAGCTGTAAGGCAGGAAGTCGCCGCCACTGCCGGCATCCTGGTCGATCAACATCAGTTTCGGGCCAAACATGGCGCCACCTGGCGTGTTGAAGGTCAAGCCATCGCGATCCTTCCAGCCTGACAGATAGGTCCGGCTGAGCACATCGGTAATATAATTGGCCGCCTGACCCCCGCCATTCGACCGCTCATCAATGATCATCGCGTCCTTGTCCGTCTGCGAGAAGAACATGCGGTTGAACAGCGTGTAGCCGGCGCCGGCCGTGTTTGGCAGATAGACATAGCCAACCCGGCCATCTGTGGCCTCATCTACGGCCTTGCGATTGCCTTCAATCCAGGCCCAGAGGCGCATCAGGAACTCATTCCCGGTCGGCTCAACCACGATGTCGCGCGGATTGCGGCCATTGGCGCGATCCGACACGGTCAGGGTGACCTGATTGCCGACCGTGCCCGCCAGGTGCTCGAAAATGTTCGAGCCCGGACCGAGATCGCGGCCATTGATCGCGATAATGTAATCGCCTTCCGAGACATCGAGGCCTGGCACCGCGAGCGGTCCCTGGACATTCGGGTTCCAGTGCTCTCCAGTATAGATCCGACTGATCTGATGCCGGCCATTATTGATGCTGAGATCTGCGCCGAGCAGGCCGATTTGCGGACCGGACGGTCGCTCAATATCGCCGCCACCAAGCCGGTTGTGACCAACCTGCATTTCCGCGATCATTTCGGTCATCAGCCGGTTGAGATCCTCACGTCGGCCGACATGGTCAAGCAGCGGCAGATAGCGGTCATAGACGCCTTGCCAGTCGAGCCCATGCAGATTGGGGTCATAGAAGTATTCTGCTTCCATGCGCCAGACATCGTCAAAGATCTGACGCCATTCCTTGCGCGGCTCGATCCAGAGTTGCAAGTCACCCGTCTTGACCGGCTTGGCTTCAAACTTGTCGCCCAGCTTACCGGTGGCCAGCGAGCCATCAGACTTGCGCACCAGGGCGTGTTCGCCATCCGCGCTCAAGGTGAAGGCGACAATACCACTGGTCAGGGTCGAGGCTTCTCGATCATCAAAATTGAAGCTGATGAATTCCGCATCGGCCTGCAGGTTTTGTCCCGGCGGTGTGACTTCGACACCAGGCTGAACACTCTTGATGTAATAGAGGCTGCCTGACTTGCCGACGGACAGACCGGAATATTGCGCCTGCTCGACAGGCAAAGCCTGGATCCGCTCGCGGGCGCCCGCCAGGTCATAGACGAGATCATCGTCTTCAGCCTCGTCCTCGTCTTCCTCTTCCTCTTCTTCGTCCTTGGCTTCTTCATCGCCGGCTTTTGGCGCCAGCGGCGACAGACCGTCCTCGGTCAGGACCGAGACATAGATGCCGGCCCGATACGGCCGTTCCTGGGTCGACATGTCGAGACCAACATGAGTCGGGCCAGCATTGGTCGAGGCTGT
>JBCCZH010000373.1:0-3359 GCA_039188075.1 Pseudomonadota bacterium | reverse complement strand
TCGTCGAGCAGGCTATTGACCTTGGCGTCGACTTTTTTCTTCAGCTCCGCGACATAGTCGGGGCGAAACCAGGCCATATGTTCCATACGCAGCGGCGTATGATGCGGCCGATCCAGATTGATCAAGGAGTTCAGCGAAGATGAGTGGAGCAGGGGATGGCGCGGCGTCTCTGGCATGCCATAGGTCATCAGGATGCCGCCGCGCTGAGACGAAAACGTGGCCGGATCAAGTTCGACCGTTTTGACCAGATCGTAAGAGGTCAGAGCCCAGAAGCCTCGCGCCATGTCTTCCGGGTGCCACATGATCGGCGCTTCACGACGCATTTTCTCGAACGCATCGAACGTGTATCCACCATTTCGGGAGAACACTTCCGGATCATGCAAAGGGACGGGTGGTTCCAGATTGTAAATAGGTGGATTAGACGGTGGTCCTGGCGGTGCGTCTTCCTGGTAAGTCTCTGTGACGTTCTGAAAGCCCATGGCTTTGCTCCCTTTCGCATATTCTGGTCCTGGATCAGACCAAAGCGCAGCATATCCTCCGGGCGGATCTCATGGCCGCCTCGTGGAATAAGGTAACTCAACGTTTGCGTCTGTGAAGGCGTGACCCCACGGGACCTTTTCGCGGCCGTTCTCTTGTTTCTTCGACGACTGGCAGATGCTGGTTCGGAATCGCGTCCTTGAGGGTTTCGCGCAAGGTCTCAGCCGGGATTTCCTCAACCGCGCCGGGGCGTAAGTCCCCCAGTTCGAACGGGCCGTATTGGGTGCGTATCAGTCGGTTTACCTGCAAGCCAAGATGTTCCATGGCCTTGCGCACTTCACGGTTCTTGCCTTCGGTCAATCGGACATTGATCCAATTGTTCGAACCGGTGGCGCGCTCCAGCTCGGCTTCGATCGATGTATAGCGCGTGCCGTCTTCAAGCGTGATGCCGCCTTTCAACGTATCCAGCTGCTCCTGGGTAATCTCGCCATGTGCGCGGGCGCGATAGTGGCGGACAAAGCCCGTCTTGGGCAATTCCATCGCCCGCGCCAAACCACCATCATTGGTCAGCAGCAGGATTCCCTCGGTCGTCAGGTCGAGCCGGCCAATGGTGATGGTCCGAGGCAGGGCTTTGGGCAATTCATCAAAAATGGTTCGGCGCCCTTCGGGGTCAGCCGTCGTTGTGATCAGACCGGCTGGCTTGTGATAGCGCCAGACGCGCACCGGCTCATGCGCTTTGACGCGTTTGCCGTGAACGCGAATATCTTCGCGTCCGGTCACTTTGAAAGCAGGGGTGGTCAGTTTGCGGCCGTTTACGCGGACCTCGCCGCGCTCAATCATGGCTTCGGCTTCACGTCGCGAAGCAATTCCAGCGCGCGCCAGATATTTCGCGATGCGCTCACCATCACTCCAGTCCGGATCCACATTGGTATTGCGGCGGGGCGGTCTGCGGCGTTTCGACTTGCGGTTCGTCTCCCGACGGTCCGTCATGTATTCATCTCCTATGTCGCCTGCAATCCGAAGACCGGAGCAAGGATGGCGAACCCTAGGGCCAATTCCATTGGAATCCAAACGGGAATGAGGCCGTTCTCTCGATTTTCGTCTTTATCCATCAACAGAGACAGAAGGCGCCCCATCCCGGCGCCAAGCCAACCCATGGCAATCGGAAAGATGGCGAAGATCTTGTAGGTCAGCGCCAGGCTATCCTGCATCACAATGATCAGGGCCGAGAGATGGATCAGAAGCAGCAAACCGCCATACGTCGCGCGAAACTCCGAAAACCCTCCGGGCTTTTCGAGATCTGGATCTGCGACGAGACGGACGACCCCGGCCGCCCACTTTGGCGCAAACAGGGAGCCGAGGCCCAGGGCCGCGCAAAACCCGAGCGCCAGGATTGAGATGAGTTCAAAAATGGACGGCATGACCGGCTCCTTGAAAATTACACCCTGACTATAGGGCGCGGCGCGCGTTTGGACAGGGATTATAGGATGCCGGCATCGCGCCAAGCCTCCTTTGGCCACCGTCTATGTTGCCAGAACCACTGGCCAGGATTGGCGCGGACTTCTGCTTCGATAAAGGCCGTGATCCGTTCGACACAGGCCCTGAGGTCTGCGTCTTCGTCACCCGTTTGCGTCGGATAAAAAGGTTCTTGCACGATCACCTTGAACCGGGCCGGGCCCGTTCGCCGCGTTGATATGTTGATGATGGGGACGCCATATTTCAAAGCCAGGCGCGAAGGTCCTGGTGCGGTCATGGCCTCGTGCCCAAAGAAGGGGATAGCCAGTCCCTGGTTGAATTTCTGGTCATTCATCAAAGCTGCACTTCGCCCCTGGCTCAGCGCACGCATAAGCTCTCGCGTGCCGAGGCCCTTGGGAGTCAGGACGCCAATCCCATAATCATGCCGCAGCTTGTTCAGCTTGCGATCAATGTGCGGGTTATTCAGAGCGCGATAGGTGATCAGGCAGTCGACCGGGCGCCGACAAATCACGGCCGCCATGACTTCCCAATTGGCGAAATGACCTGTGGCGATAATCGCGCCTTTGTCGGCGGTCTCGATGGCATCCAGATGTTCGGTGCCGACGACTTCGACCCGGTCGCCATGATAGGGATCGATCTTTGGCAGATGCGGCAATTCCCCAGCCGTGCGACCTGCGCTTTCCCATGAGTCTTTTGCGATCTGATCCCGCTCGGCCTCCGACATATCCGGAAAGGCGAGCTGCAGGTTGCGCTTCACGGTCTTGTTCTGGGAAAAGAGGGGAGCGATCGTTTTCATCAGCCAGCCGAGAAAATTGGAAGCCCGGTCCGGCCCAAGCGCTTTCATCGGGGCCCAATAGATCACGTCCCAGGCCACCGACTCGATGCGCCACATCAGGCGCTGACGAAAGGTCGAGCGATTATCAATGTCCTTGGGACGAATATATTGTTGCTCTGGCTTAGCCATGGCGTTTGGCCTTGATCACATCCGCAAGCAGATTGTCGAGATCCGTCTCCCGATCAAACTGCACTTCTATGGGGAGATAGACCAGATCCTCCCGCATCGCATCTGGCAGGCGCACATAGTCTTTTTCCGTCGTGATCAGACGTGCGCCATGGTCTTTGGCCAGGCGGCGGAGATATTTCAAATCCGGACCAGAATACGTGTGGTGATCCGGGAACGGTACAGAATCGCGTAGATCCACACCAAGTTCGGTCAGCGTGTCAAAAAACTTCTCCGGGCGACCGATGCCGGCAAAAGCAACAAATCGTCCGGCCGCGGGCGTATCGGTCGGCGTGATCTTACCGCGATAAAGAGGGAGTTCGGCATCGTGCAAGACAAGCGGTTCGCCCGACTCTCCCATCACGATGATGGCATCAGCGCGCGCCAGTCCATCCGTCACAGTCTC
>JBCCZH010000372.1:0-3362 GCA_039188075.1 Pseudomonadota bacterium | reverse complement strand
GGATGTCCGCGTTGGAGTATGCGTTATGGCGGCTGAGATGCCAGAGATTCAAGAGCAGGTGACCCCGGAACCCGCTCGCCAACTTGATTGGCTGCAAATGGGGTTTTGGTCATGCCTGTTGCTGGCCGTGGGCGCCGCGAGTGCGACCCTGGCTTGGCCGAGCGCTGGCGGGCCGACCGGTCTGATTCTGCTCATTTCCATGGCCGCAGGGGGCATGGTTTTCCTATTGTGGATTCTGCGTGGTGCCGGACGGCGCATGGGTCTGTTTCCGGAACGCGGCGCGATGGCAGCCGCTGTGAAGCCGGCAACGCCGCGATTCTCCTGGGTTGAAGCCCTGGATGAAGCGGTCCTGATCTGCGATCAGGGCGGTGCACCTTTGGCGGCGAATGAAGCCTATAATGAGCTGACGCAGATGGCCCTACTGGGGCAGTCTGATGCGATGGGGCCGGTGTCGGTCGATCGCATTTTCAGCGCTGCGCCAGGTCTGGCTGCGCCGATCTTCCGTCTGTCAAAAGCCGCCAAGGCCGGCGAAGAACGCCGCGAGATCCTGCCAGCCATGACGCTCGGCACGGAAGCGCTGCCGGTTCAGTATGAAGCCACCGTAGCGCCGCTGAAGGGCGATCGCGTGCTGTGGCGCCTGCGCCGGATTACCGGATCCGAACAAGTGACGGGCGCGGCGGATATGCGCGCGCTTTATGTTGAAGATGCGCCGATGGGCTTTTTCTCGTCGGGCGCTGACGGCACGATTTCCTATGCCAATGGCTGGCTGCGCGAAGTGCTCGGCATTCCGGAAAGCGCGAAGAATATCCGTCTCGACGATATTATGCGTCCCGAGTTCGTCAAAATGCTGCGTCGCGATCGCAAGTCAGGTGTGCCCGGACGGGCCGACATCATGATCCGCTCTCGCGATGGGGTTGAGATGCCGGTGCAGACCATCACGACCTGGAATGGCAAAGGCGCAGATGCGACGGGCCGCACCATTGTTCTGGCCAATGCGCAAAACCTGCTGGAAGGCGAAAGCCGGATGCTGGCCGCTTCGGCCAGCCGACCGCCGCGCCCGGAAGGCGACCCGATGTTTGATGATGCGCCCTTCGGCGCCGCGCGTCTGGAAGGCAGCTCGCTCGAAGGCGCGATCATTGCCGACAGTAACCGTGCCCTGATGGGCCTGGCCGGTGGCCACGCCTCACCCGGCACGCGGTTCATTGATCTGTTCGTGGCCGAGGAAGGCGAGAGCAAGCTGCGCGAGTCGCTGCTGGATTCGATCGACAAGCCGATTGGTCTGCGCCTGGCGGATGAAGAACAGAAACACGTCAATGTGTTTGTCACACTGGATGGCATGGGCCAGCCGGCGGTCGCTTATGTCATCGATATGAGTGAACAGAAGGAACTCGAACTGCGGCTCGCCCAGGGCGAGAAGATGCAGGCCATCGGTAAGCTCGCGGGCGGTGTGGCGCATGATTTCAACAATGTGCTGACCGGCATCATGCTGAATAATGATGAGCTTCTGTCGAAACACCCGGTCGGCGATCCGTCCTTTGACCATTTGAAGAAGATTCACGAATTCTCGGTCCGCGCCAAAGATCTGGTGCAGATGCTGCTCGCTTATGCGCGGCAACAGACCTTCCGACGCGAAGTGTTTGAGCCGGGCGATTTCCTGTCTGAGTTCGCCATCCTGCTCGGACAATTGCTGGACGAGCGGATTGACTTCAATGTCGTGCATGGTCGCGACCTGCCAATGATCAAGGCGGACCGCAATCAGCTGGAAACCGCGATTATCAACCTGGCGACCAATGCCCGCGATGCGCTGCTCATGGATGGCGGCAATGGCGGCAAGCTGACCATCAAGACGTCGCGTGCGACGGAGGCGGATGCCCACAAACATGGCTTCCGCTATGTCGAGGATGGCGAGTATCTGTTGATCGAGGTTGAGGATACCGGGCACGGCATTCCACCGGAAAACCTGCAGAGCATTTTCAATCCGTTCTTCACCACCAAGCCAAAAGGCCTTGGTACGGGCCTTGGCCTGTCGACGGTGTACGGCATTATCAAACAGTCCGAGGGCTATATCTGCCCGCTCAGTGAAGTCGGCAAAGGCACCAATTTCCAGATCTATCTGCCGGCGCTGAAAGCTGATGAGATTCCGGACGTTGAGCTGATCCAGGCTGAACCCGAAGATGATGCGTCAGTGCCTGTCGACATTTCCGGACGTGGCCGGATCCTGCTGGTCGAGGACGAGGATGGCGTGCGGTCGATTGCTGCCTCGCAGCTGAAATCGCGTGGGTATGATGTCGAGGAAGCCTGCGATGGCGAAGAAGCCATGGAAATCCTGGAAGAGAATCCAGGCGCATTCGACCTGATTGTATCTGACGTCGTCATGCCCGGCATGGATGGTCCGACGCTGATCAAGGAAGCCAAGGAACTGCTCGGCACCGCCAAGGTCCTGTTCATGTCAGGCTATGCTGAGCGGGATGTCGCCGCCAAGCTGGATGGTGATCGCGAAGTCGGCTTCATGTCAAAGCCTTTCACCGTCAAGCAATTGGCTGAGCGCGTGAAGGCCGAGCTGATCGCGCGCGCCAAGGAAGCCGCTTAGTCGTTACTCGCCACCAGGCGCAACTGGGCGGGCTGACGATCCGGCTTCGGGGGATAGACCGCTGTGACGCGATGCCGCCAGACCGGACGCCCTTTCAGAACCGGGCGCGGTTGCAGAACCTGATACAGACCCAGGAGCCGTGCGTGATTTGTTTTCACGCTCGGTGTGGGCAGTGGGGCCAGGGTCAGCTCGATATTTACGCTTGTACCTGTCAGGGTCTCGCCAGTCGCGTGCAGGATGCCGGGCTTGCGGCTCTCGCGAACCGAGTCGATCAGCGACGATACCATGCTGCGATCGTGGCCGGTCCAGAAGTCGAGACAATCATGTTGTCCAAGATCGCGCCCCAGCAGTTTGCTAAGCTGGTTGCCGGCATTGCGGAATAACCAACGCCCTTCGTCTGAGCGTTCAATGACGAACAGACACTCCAGCAAATCAGGGTGATCACTCGCGCGTTCGACGCCGCCCGTGGCCTCGGGGGCTTCATTCATGCGCTCCCATGCGGAGAGGAGCGTCTTGGTGTTTGGATGTTGCGGCATCGTCGTCATTATTGTCTCACTTGATACGGTCCCTTGCCCGACCGTTTGGAAATTCGGTTTGGGGACAGTGTCGCAATGTTCGCGCCAGTTTGCGGGTTTCGCTTAAACGGCGAATGTCGGTTCATTTTGGGGCTGTGTTCAACGCTCAGGCGAAACTCGGCACGGAACCTGCTTCTTTCTAGGCGAACTGTTTGGGAGTCCTTGGATGACCGTATCAACTCGGAACACACTTCTGG
>JBCCZH010000371.1:0-3373 GCA_039188075.1 Pseudomonadota bacterium | reverse complement strand
TTTTGTCTTGCTTGTGGACATCGGTTCGTGGGCTCCTCAGTCTTTTTTATTCTTGTAGAGCGGCGTCTAACGCCATCAAATAGCCGCGCGCGCCAAATCCTGCAATGCAGGCTGTGGCACAGGGGGCAACGTAATTGGTTGTCCGGAATTCCTCTCGGGCCGCCGGATTGGACAGGTGGACTTCATAAATGCGGGCGTCACAGGCGCGCAATGCATCATGCAGCGCAATCGAAGTATGGGTGTAAGCCCCGGCATTGATAATGAGAATCTCCGCCGCCTTGGACGCTTCCTGCACCCAATCGACGAGTTCGCCTTCGGAATTGGTCTGACGAAACGTGATCTGCGCAGTCGGGGCAGCGGCCTTCATCTGCTGATGAATATCGTCCAGCGTGGTCGATCCATAAATCTCAGGCTCGCGGGTGCCAAGCAGGTTGAGATTAGGTCCGTTGAGAACATATATCTGTTGCGTCATTGCCACACGCTCTTGCGTTGGATCGCCAAGCTTGGCAAGCCTAATTTGAGCATTCGGAGCAGGGCAAATGCAGATATATCTGAACGGCGAAAGCCGCAATGTGGATCCGGGGACCAGCATTGAAGCCCTGGTGCTGACGCTGGCGGATGATCCGCGTGGGATCGCGATTGAGCGAAACCTCGAAATTGTTCCGAAAGCGGAGCATGGTCAGACCCTCCTGGAAGAGGGCGATCGTCTGGAAGTGGTTCAGTTTGTCGGCGGCGGCTAAGGCTGGTTCAAAGGTGTTTTAGTCTGATCAGAGGGCTGTCCTACTGATACGGGCAGTCGGTTGAGTTGCCGATATCATTCGTGCTTTCGGCTTTGCCTTCGGTGCCACTCGACAGTTTGCACAAATTATTGGTCAGCGTCTGCCCGCCCATCTTGTAAAGCTGCGTATAGGTGTAGCTGCCTTTTGGCAGGCCCTGTTGATAGATGCGGGGATTGTCCTTTCGGCAACTTTCCTTATCGCCGAGGGCGATATAGGCCTTGAGCCAGACCTCGGAACCATCCGGGACATCGCCGAACTGTTCCAGGTCCAGACAGAAGCCTTTGCCCTTGGTCAGGTCCCGGGTGAACATATTCGACTTGGATTTGCCGTCCGGGGTTCTCCATTTCAGTTCAATGTCACTGATCGTGTAATTGCCGTCATTCTGAAGGTGAAGATATCGCACTGGATGATCCGTGTCGGCGAATGCAGGGACCAATCCTCCGACGAGGAGGCTGATCGCGATCAGCGCGCAACGAATTGCGCGGTGTCGAATGGATCGGAGGGATGTCATGCTCAAACCTCACAAGGCAGGGTGGCTCGTGACATCGTATTTTGAGCTTTTGCGCGGGTCGGGCGCCTGTCAGATATGACAGCATCTCTCATCCGCGCCGTTTTTTTGACGGGCCTTACAAGCCTTCCGGAATGCTCAAGCCGAGTGGCTCGAGCGCGCTGGCGAGATGATCGAGCGCAGCTTCCGTCGGCCCGGCATAATCTCCCGTTGCAGGCCGATTACCGAGATAGCCGAGCCACTCGGACCCTTCCGCCGATGACAAATAGGCCGAGACCGAGAGATTACGGAACGTATCGAAGGCCGAAGCCTGGTCCTGCAGTCCCGGCTCCACCCGGTCGCTCCAGGCGATCCGGTCGAGCAGGGACTTTTGCTGCTCGAGACTGGCCGCCGCAAACGACGCTGCGCCGAGCCCGCGGGCTTCACCTTCCAGCCACTCAAACAAGGCGAAACAGCCGGTCCGGGCCCCTTGCGTCATCTCATATGGCGAAGACACCCACTCATCGACAAAGTCGGGCACACCAAGCGCACTGCCGGACGGCAATTCATCAGAGGCAGGCAGGACGACATCACAGAGCGCTGCCACCAGCTGCAATTGCGGACCGGTCATGGTCCGTTCCCAGGTCACTTGTGGATCCAGCATATCCGGATCCACGCCATAAGGTGTGCCGCTAATCGGACGAGGCGTCCCGAGCAAAGGTTCCGAGGCTGCAGGATCAGCCGGGGCGCCTTGTCCGCAGGCGGCGATAGCAGGCGTCACACCAACCCCGAGCAGGAGCCATTTCAGCGTCGTACGACGATCCACTTTGGGAAGATAAGCCTGGCTCATAGGACCCCCCGTTTCATTTCATGGACCAGGTGGTCGGCCCCTCGCATGGCCAGGGTCAGAATGGTCAACGTCGGATTCTTATGCGCTTTCGAAGCGAAAATGGCGCCATCCAGAATGAACAAATTGGGGACGTCCCAGGCCTGGCCATAGGAATTTGTCACCGAGTCCGCGGCCGACGCGCCCATCCGCGCGGTGCCGATTTCGTGGATGATCTCACCTCCAGCAGCAATGGCGTCTTTGGGCGCTTTCACATCGCTGACCACGCGGCCGCCCATACGTTCAATAATCTCAATCGAGGCCTGTTGCGCATGGGTGACCTGATTATATTCATGGTCTGAATGCTTGTAATGGAATTTCAGGATCGGGATGCCGAACTTGTCTTTGCCGTCCGGATCGATCTCGGCATAGCAATGCTCATTCGGGATCATCTCGCCGCGCTGCGCGAAATGGATGAAACTGCCATAATAGCGCCGGGCGGAGTCCAGCATGCTAGGGCCATACCCATCCAGACCGCCACCCGACCCCATGCCCGGCGCACTGAATTGCGAATAGACTTCGAGATGGTAGCCGCGGGGAAAAGCGAGCTGCCCGGCGGCCTGTTCTTCGTAGAGCCAGAACGGGATATAGACATGCATCCCCATCGCGCCGTCTTCATTATAGCGCGGCCGGTTCTCCAGAGCCGGGATCTGGCCGGTAATGCCGGAGCCGACCGTATCCATCAGATTGCGCCCGACCTGGCCGGATCCGTTGGCCAGGCCGCCACTGTCTTTTGCGTTTGAATTCAGCAGGATACGCGCACTTTCAGCAGCGCTGGCCGCGAGCACGACGGCGCGGGCGCCAATGAATTTGTGCTCGCCGGTCGTCTTGTCGATATAGCGCGCGCCATTCGCCTTGCCGTCTTCACCTGTGGTGATTTCATAGACCATGGCGTCAGTTGTTATGGTCAGGTTCCCCGTCGTTTGAGCCCAGGGCAGGAGCGAGGTCGTGGTCTGGAACGCAGCACCAATATTGCACCCGCGGCCGCAATCCGTGGCCCAGAAACAGGCCATTCGTCCATCCCCGGGATCGCGCGTCAGGACCGCCCGCCGCGCAGGCACACAGGGAATGCCAATATCGGCGGCCGCGGCGGCGGCGAACAGTTCCGGCACACGCGCCTTGGGCGGCGGCTGCAGGACACCCTCGCCACTATCCGGATGATTGGCCAGGCCGGAATTGACACCATACACGCCAACCAGTTTCTCGACCCGGTCATACCAG
>JBCCZH010000370.1:0-3375 GCA_039188075.1 Pseudomonadota bacterium | reverse complement strand
CTGCCAGGTGGCACCATTCAATTCCTGAATGATGGCACGACAGGCCCACGTTGCTCTCGCTTCAACTTCAGCCCGTTCAACTATCTGCAAACGCCGCAAGAGCGGTTTGTCGGCATGGCAACCGGGCGTTATGAGATCAACAATAATTTCGAAGCCTATGCGCGTGCCAACTTCTCGGCGATCAATGTTCGTCAGCAAGTTGCACCATCCGGTGTGTTCGGGAACCAGTTCGAAATTCCGTTGCTGAACCCATTCCTCTCGGACTCGGCCCGCCAGGACATTATCGACAATGTCAATGGCGCGCTTGATCCGGCGAATGGCTTTGGTCTCGCCGAAGCTGGCGTTAATGACCTGAACGGTAACGGTATTTTTGATCTCGCGGACTCAATCGATGTTCCAGTACGTCGTCGTACACTGGAGCTTGGAACGCGTTCGACCAATTATGATTCGAACAATTTCCAGATCGTGACCGGTCTTCGCGGTGACCTGTATGGTGAGTGGGACTATGACGTCTATTACTCTCACGCGCAGGCTGATCGCACAGACATCAATGCGGGTTACACAAATGTTTCAGCCTTTGCTGATGCATTGAACACCGTCAGCGCCACTCAGTGTGAGACGCCAGCCGGTGATATCACATCCGGATGTGTGCCGATCGACCTGTTCTCGACCGGCTTTGGGTCAATCACCCCAGCCATGGCCGCGGCCAATAGCGCCACAGCCATTCTGAAGTCTGAGTATCGTCAGAACGTATTCAGTGCCGTGGCCTTCGGTCCGGTGAGTGGGCTGCAAATCCCGACTGCAGCTGAGCCGATTACCCTTTCGGTGGGTACTGAGTATCGCGAAGAAATCGGCAGCACGACTCCAGACGAATGTCTGAAAGAGCCGCCAACCAGCTGTCTCGGTGGTGCTGGCGGTACCCAAGCGCCAATCGTCTCTGAGTTTGATGTCACAGAATTCTTCGCAGAAGCGTTTGTGCCACTGGTTCAGGACATGGAGTTTGCTAAGGATCTGCAACTCGAAGCAGGCTTCCGGACCGCTGACTATTCCACATTCGGGAATAACGAAACGTGGAAAATCGGTCTGAACTGGGAAATCGTCGACGGTCTGCGTTTCCGTGTCATGCAGCAGCAAGCGGTTCGCGCGCCAAACGTTGAAGAACTGGGTAGCCCGGTTGTTACTGGTCTTGAAGATGCCGCCTTCGACCCTTGCTCGAACGGCAACCCGATCTTCCTGGACGCCAATGGTGACCCGGATCCAACTTTGATCGCAAACGCCCTGGCCGCAGACACTGTGCTCCGCGACAACTGTATCGCAACAGGTGTTCTCGAGGCGCGTATCGGTCTGGTCAATGACATTGTGTCGGGTCAGATCAACACGTTTGAAGGCACCGATCCTGACAATCTGCCTGAGCCGGAAACCGCTGATACATTCACTATCGGCATGACCTGGCAGGCGCCAACGTTCGGCAATATGACGAACGCGCTCGTTACCCTCGATTACTATGACATCGAGATCAAGGATGAGATTGGCGAGTTCAATCCTCAGGAAGTTCTGGACAATTGCTATATCCGCAACTTCGCTGAAGATTGTGCCAAGATTAACCGGATTGGCGGCACGACTTCAACGTCGGGCGCGGGTGTGGAAGTGCTGACAACAAATCTCGACTTCCGTCGGGCAGAAGGCGTCGACTTCAATCTCGATACTGACTGGGATCTGGCCGAATATGGTGAGCTGAGCGTCGGTCTGTTTGCGACCCTGCAACTGACCAATGAAAGCCAGGCCACACAGTTTACAGGCATTACGGACTGCCTCGGCAAATTCGGCAACGACTGTCAGCCGACGCCTGAGCTTCGCTTCAACCAGCGCACCACATGGCGCAAAGGTCCTTACACAGCGTCTCTGCTGTGGCGGTACTTCGGCGAAGTTGAAGTCCAGGAAAGCCAGGAAGCTGCGACCTTCGACGATTTCGAAGAGATCGAAGCCCAACACCGCTTCGACCTGTCTGGCAGCTGGGACATCAATGAGAATGTCACCTTGTCTGCGAATATTCGGAACATCTTCGACGAAGATCCACCGATTGTTGGTAACCAGGCTGGTTCAACCGCCCGTAACTTCGGCAACACATTCCCAAGTGCCTATGAGACCCTTGGCCGTCTGTGGACTGTTGGTGTTAAGGCCGCGTTCTAGGATCGACCTCACTGCAAACAAGGATGGCGGGCTTTCGGGCCCGCCATTTTTTTCTTGGCTGAACCAGTTCCGATCTTGCGCTTAACGAACGCGTTTCACCCGAAAGCTCTTCCCATCGTCCAGCTTCATCATGAAACTGCCAAACGAAGCGCGTTTGATGGATGCCGACTCAACGCCAAGGCGCTTTGAGAATTGTACGCGCTTGCCGTCTGTCTGTTCCCAGATCTGTCCATTTTCCAGCGTCACGCGAAGATTGTCATACCGTAATCGCTCGACCTCGGCGACGGCCAGCGTGACCTGTTCAATTTCATCGGTTTTGTCGCCACCCAGTTTCGGCATCACGATGCGCGGGATTGAAGGCAGCGAGAAGCCGAAAGAATCTTCCCGGATTTCCTCGATCTCGGCCTTGCTGATGGTCGTCACTTCGCCCGCAGCTTCGGCGGCCTCGAACCGGCCGACGGTCTCATCATAGCAGCGTAGGCGTTCGGCATCGTCGGCAATTTCCGCGCAGGCATAGATCTCGCTGGTCGAAACCGGATCGATTTCCTGTGCGATGGCCAGTGGCGTGGCGAGGGTGAAAATCGCGATTGAACCGGAGAGCAGTTTCGTCATTTTTTACGTCCTCCCGAAAAAGACCTAAATAAATGCATGCCCCAAACCCGTCTGGTGATGTGAGGCTATATGGAGATGAAAATCAAGCTTTGCTGTGCGATGTGGCCGTCGGCAAATCAGCCCGACTGGCACGCGGGACTCTACAGCCGCACGCCCATGACAATATCGTTGAAGACCTGATCGCCGACCGGGAACTGGCGCTCGCCCACCTTTTCAAACCCGGCGCGTTGATAGAAGGCGACCGCGCGGTGATTCTGGTCATAAGTGCCGAGCAGCATCCGCTTGGCGCCAATCTCGCGCGCATGTTTCAGGGCAGAGGTCATCAGCTCGCGGCCCGTGCCGGTGCCGTGATATTTTGAGAAGACATAGATCCGCTTCAGCTCGATATCGCCCGGCTGACCTTCGGTCGGGGCCTCGACGGCGCTGGTGACTGCATAGCCAATCGGCGCCCGCGTCGCCGTCGATTCGGCGATCCAGCAGGCATAGTTCGGATCATTGGAGGTGATATAGGCCTTGTAGACTTCAGGCGCATGCTCATTGCGGCAATGCGCGATCAGGTCCGGGCCGGGAATG
>JBCCZH010000369.1:0-3375 GCA_039188075.1 Pseudomonadota bacterium | reverse complement strand
CTGGTCCTCGCCTCGAACCAGGTGAAAACGTCGGATACGTGCCTGATCGCCTGGGATGGCAGTCCATTGACGGCCCGCACGGTGCGTCTGCACATGCCTTTGATCCGGTCTTACAAGAAAGTCGTGATCGTCCAGAATAGCAAGAAGCTCCGGCATCGCTGGTCGCATGTCTGTCAGTCTTCGAAAGATCGTCTCGTTGAGTTGTTGCAGGAAGAGCGTCTCGATGTGTCTGTCGTGGATATTGACGGTGCCGTGTCCGAAGGGATCATAGCGGCGAGCCGGGACCATAATGCATCACTCATCGTGATGGGCGCGTATGGTCATAACCGGATCGGCCAATTGCTGTTCGGGGGCACGACCAGCCGGATCTTGCATGATGAAAATGTGCCGACTTTGGCGCTCTGCCGCTAGAGGACACATTGGTTTTCCCTCAGCCCTTATGATAAGAGCGGTTGAGGGAGGACGTTAACCATGACCACCAAATCTGGGCCGCTCGGGCTCTCCATCCTATGTGCCGGCGTTTTGGCAGCATGCATGCCGAGCGAGTATGCTTATCTCAACACAACCGCTGAGAAACATGAGACCTGGGTCACCGCTTGCGATAATGGTGAGCCTGACCCACTCGCTCGGGCCCGGTATTGCGATCTCGTCTGGAAATCGGAATTCGTTACCGAGAGCGATTATCTCTGGGCGCTCCAGTCCGCAGGTAATGCGTATTACGAGCAAAGCGATTATGAGCAGGCCCTGGCGCGTTATCAGGAGGCGGTCGACAATGGCGCGACAGGCGACGCGTATGGCAGACTCGCTTATGCGCATGAGAAGCTCGGCAATTTTGAGACGGCGTTGGAGCTCTACAAGGTCGCATTCCAGGAAACCAATGATGGTGAATATATGCGCGAAGCCGGATTGCTCTACGAAGCCCAGATGGCCGCAATGGACTATGAAGTTTGGTTCATGGGCTTCTATTGCGGTACGGTGAAAGCCGATGACAGCCTACATCCGCCGAGCGAAGTCTATATTCAGATCGTGGCGCAGGATGCTGCGGGCAACGGCAGTGTCGTTCATCTGCCGAGTCCGGGAAAGACCTATAACAATGTCCGGCCCGGCTACAAATCGATCAGCGCGATCCAGGGTGGAGGACAGGAAATCATCTTCTATCCGGAGCCATTTGCACCCACGACCCTGTCTGTCGCCATGTGGGAGTATGACAATGGCGGTCCGATGATTGAAGCAGCCGTTGAACTGGCACCGGCTCTGATCATGTCACGAGGAAAGAGCTCCACGCCGAACAAGATCACGAGGCGCCCTGTATCATCACCCCCGAAACAGAGCACTCAGACATCCAGCAGTTCGACCAGTTTGTTCGGAAGCATCACGGAAGGCCTCAAACGACAATTCGGAACATATAATGACTTCATGGGCAGCGAAGAATTATCCAATATCGTTGCCGCAGAACTTTATGAAACGCCTCATCAGAGAGAAAGTGACTTCGTCTATCATTTCAAGACTCGCCACCGAGCGAGCGGGTTTGATTGCACAGCCTATTTCCTGATCAGTGCGGAGTCGCCCGAAACAGAGGAGTACAATCGGCGGGTCGTCGCCTATGTTGATGCGGCGATTGACAATTAGGAAAAGGGGCTGGTGCCGCGAGGGAGAATTGAACTCCCGGCCTCATCATTACCAATGATGCGCTCTACCACTGAGCTACCGCGGCCTTTTGTGTTGCCGGGGATTAGCTTAAGCATGACAAGATGAAAAGACCGTTTCTGGACAAACACTGCAATCATGGCTGACAAAACCAAGACCCCCGAACGTGACGACCGTCTCAAAGCCGCGCTGAGAGACAATTTGAAACGCCGAAAAGCCGCGTCGCGCAAAGCGAAATCTACGGATCAATCGACGAGCTGTTCTGATAAAACCGGGTCCTGAGGCCTAGCGCCGCCCGCCAAAAATCATATCCGCAAAGGTGCGTGCCGTGGCGGATGCGATCTGGATAGATGTTGGCTTTTGGCGATGACTGTAACGCGAGAAATGCGCACAGTTTGATTCGGTGAGGTGGTAGTTTTGACCCTTGCGCCGTCGTGCCCGTGTCTCGGCGATGGCACCCCCTAGCGCATCGGTGCGCTCGCACAGACGGACCCGCTTGCCATTTGAGAATGCCGCAAAGCTTTGCTCGACCACGCCGCCATGCTTGCGCGAGTTTGAGATCACCGTCCCTTGCGCTGTGACAATGCCATAGTGCGACAGGCCAATTCCAAACGGGATGGCGACAACATCGCCGGGCTCAAACCCGTATCTTCTTGCAGTCATAATCGATCTATATCGATATTCGATAAAATGTCAAAGTCTGTTAAGACACTGCTGCGGTGTCGCCGCAATTGCGCCTTTCGTTCGCCGTTGGCATCGCTATAGACACGGGGCATGGACAGTTTGAAAATCACCGGCGGGCAAAAGCTGAACGGCACGATCCCGGTATCCGGCGCCAAGAATTCCGCTCTGAAGCTGATGGCGGCGTGTCTGCTGACGCGTGAGCCACTGACTTTGACCAATATGCCAAATCTGGCGGATACGCGCTTTCTGAGCCAGCTTCTGGCCAGCCTGGGGGTCGAGGTCTATTGGCCGAAAGGCGACAGCGAGTGTCGCCTTAATGCAGCGGAGCTGACATCCACCATCGCGCCTTATGATCAGGTTCGAAAAATGCGGGCGAGCTTCAATGTGCTGGGCCCGATGCTGGCGCGAGAAGGTCATGCGACCGTCTCTCTGCCCGGTGGATGCGCGATTGGGGCGCGGCCAGTTGATCTGCATTTGCAGGCATTGGAAGGCATGGGAGCGGACCTGAAGGTCGAAGCCGGGTATGTCAAAGCCGCCGCGATTCATGGCCTGAAGGGCGCGAAAATCGTATTTCCCTTCGTTTCGGTTGGCGCGACAGAGCATGCCATGCTGGCCGCGACACTGGCGAAAGGCGAGACGGTGCTGGAAAATGCCGCCCGTGAGCCAGAGATTGCCGATCTGGCGGATTGCTTGAACAGCATGGGCGCCAGGATCGCGGGCGCCGGGACCGCCACTGTGCGAATTGAAGGCGTTGAAAGCCTATCTGGCGCACAGCATGCGGTGATGCCAGACCGTATTGAAGCGGGCACCTACGCCATGGCAGCCGCCGCCGCTGGTGGTGACGTCACTCTGAACGGTGCTCCCGTGGCCGCTCTGGGGGCCTTGATCGATGCCTTGAAACGCTGCGGCGTGGATGTCGACGCTGACGAAAGTGCAGCCACAATCCGAATTCAGCGCAATGGGTCGGCTTTGAAAGCCATCAATATCGATACGCAGCCGCATCCCGGCTTCCCGACCGATCTGCAAGCGCAATTCATGGCGCTT
>JBCCZH010000368.1:0-3403 GCA_039188075.1 Pseudomonadota bacterium | reverse complement strand
TCGCGCCGCCTCTCCGATCAGCTGCTTCGGGTTGGCAAAGGCGAAGACAGACGGCGTCAGGTTCTCCGGCCCGTTAAAGTCGCGCAAGCCATGCATTCCGGCGCTGACATGGAGATAGATCAAGCCTTCGCGAAGGTTGTTGCGCTGGATCAATTGCTCGTGAACCTGCTGCAAGTCTTCTGTCGGCGCCTCAATCTCCAAACCGGCCAAAGTTCGTGACAGGCGCTGCAGGTGCGGTTCAAAATCTATCAGCTTATGATTGTAGACAGCCGTGACTTCATAGGCGGCCTGCGCGAACAAAAAGCCGCGATCGAAGGGAGATATCCTCGCGTCTTGCGCTGCCATATAGGTGCCATCGAGATAGACCCAACCGGTCACGGACATGAATTCAAACCTCACACTATTTGGCGCGGACTAAGCGGTGATTGGGCCGTCGAGATCAACCTCTATTCAACACAAATCGGGGCAAACGCCGCCTCATAGCATCGGCGCAAATGTTCGATCCGTGCGGAAATGATCTCTCGCCATGCCGGGTCTGGTGGACGGGCGTGCCGCACCAGAAAGGCGGTTTCTTTTTCCGCTGGGAGATCGGCTTCGGAATCGCGGATGAAACGACCATCAAACACGATCGACTCAGACTCTGATATCAATTCGGCTGGATCGCGACCGATCTGAAAGCCGGTTCGGGTGCGTTGAAACCAGGCACCGCCAAGTGTCTGCCGCTTGCCCGGCGCGGACAATGACTCGACCAGTTCAGCAACAGCCTTTCGCCGCGGATCGCGATCAGTGCCGCTGGCGACCCGCGCGAGCACGCCCAGGAGTCGAACTTGCTCTTGATGGTCAGCAAGTTCGATCAGTCCGTCCGGCGCGACGTGTACCGAAGCAAGCGCCTGGGCGAAGGCGCTATCGAGCCTTGCGCGCTCGCGCTGAAGCGCCGTAATGGCAGGTAGAATGTTCTCGCGGAGTTCTGCGTGCCGATCAAAGAACGCCCGGATCCGGGCGCGCTCGAACTTCAAATCCCGATTGGATGGATCTTCGACCCATGACTCACCCAATCCGTTCAAATGGTTGCGCAAGGTTTCGCGACGGGCGCTAATGAGCGGCCTGATCAGCGTTATGCCGCGCCCTTCGGGCCAGGCGGGCATCGCGGCGGCGACGCTTGGGCCCGCGCTCAACCCCCCACGGACACCGCGCTGACGACGAATGAATACGGTTTCGATCACATCATCCAGCGTATGCCCGGTGAGCAGACACTTCGCCCCGGCCCTCGACATCGCTTCGGCCATCAGTCCATAACGCGCGCGGCGCGCGGCATTCTGGCTTGGTTTGGATGCGGTCCAGCGCAAGGTCTGATGGGAGATTTGCAAGCGATTGCAACACGCGGCAACCAGAGCCGCCTCATCCCGTGCTTCAGGTCGTAACCCGTGATCTACGGTAAAAACCAAAAGCGCCCGATCCGCGCTGCGGGCCCAGGCCTGACAAAGGTGAAGCAGGGCCAGCGAGTCGCTGCCGCCGGAAACAGCGAGCGCGATCGGGCGATGAGACTCAGGACTGAATCGGTGGATCAGCGCAGAAAAGTCTGCTCCGAACTGCACGCGTACTAGCTATCGCAACCCGAGCGCACGCGTTCGCCTGCGGCCAGGTTTCGGGTCACGCCGGACGCATTCGGATAGCGTTGCGGCAAGAGATTGAGCGCATTGCACGCCTGTTCGGTATCACCCACCAGGCGCATCGAGCGCGCCAGTTTTGCCAGCGCTTCCGGCGCCCGTGGATCATCCGGATAAGAGCGGATCATATCGGTATAGGCGGCGCCGGATTCCGGATAGGCTTCCTGCTGATAGAGCACTTCAGCCAGCCAGTATTGGGCTTCGCCAGCTTGCGGGTCATCGCTGAACTGGCTGAGGAAAGACCGGAAGGCGAGCTCTGCGCCGGGATAATCGAATTGCAACAAGCGCGATTTCGCTTCGGCAAAGAGCGGACCCGCATCGCCTGGCAGCGCACTTGCCGGCATGGTGCCGAGTGAGCCTTGCGGCAAAGGTTGTCCATTTGGACCCAGTTGGGTTGGCGCGGCGCCGACCGAACCGGCATCAGGGGCTTCGACGCGGCGCACAATTCGGGTGGGACCGGTTGAGGCGGTTTCAATGCCAGCCTCGCCAGCAGCGTCCAGCTGTTGTGCGACAGAGTCTGTGCTGCCTGTGTCACCAGAACCTGCTGCGTCTGAAAATGAGTCGCCGGAACCCGCTGACAAAAAGGCTGGTTCGGGTTGAAGCGCGGTCAATCGCTCATTCAGATCCGCGATGGTTTTTTCCTGATCGGAGATCCGGCTCTCAAGGCGGGTAATCAGGCGCTCCAGCTCGGCGTCATCGCCTTGCATGCGGTTGATTTCTTCACGGCTCTCCGAGAGCAGGAATTCAAGTGTCTCAACCTTACCGTTCAGCCGCGCCTTGTCAGATTCAATCCCGGTCATGCGGGCGCGCAGTTCGGCGTTGCTGGCGCGCAATTCATCCATGGTCGCGGCGAGTTCGCCACTCGTCACACCTTGGACGATATCTGCTCTTTGCGCCTCGGCTGGGGACGCAGACATGAATGCGAGACAGGTCAGGGCAGAGATCAGGGACGTACGCAGCATTTCGGGTTGGCTCCAGTTTCAGATCTTGGACTGAACATCAAATATGAAAAGGCCGGGGCCAAAATGTGACGCCCGGCCTAATCTAATGCAGTAAGTGCAGTTAACGCTTAGCCAACAACACCTGAAATCAGCTGTGTGAAGCCGTTGCGGTTCTGCGCCCAGGACTCTTCGGTTGAGCCAAGCGCCAGCGGGCGCTCCTTGCCGTAAGAGACTGTCTGGATGCGCGCCGGGTCAACACCAAGGTCGACCAGGTAATTCTTCACAACAGAGGCACGACGCTCACCCAGAGCGAGGTTGTACTCGCGGGTGCCGCGCTCGTCGCAATTGCCGGCGACCAGGATGTTCACGTTCGGGTAGGATGTCAGCCAGGCGGCCTGGCGGCGCAGAATGCCCTGCGCATCAGAGCTCAGGCGGTACTGATCGAGATCGAAATAGACGCGATCACCGACATTGACCTGAAAGTCTTCCAGAGAGCCTTCAACGGGTCCTTGAGGAATGACTTCCTCGACCACAACCACCTCGGGCTCGGGCTCTGGTTCGGGCTCAACCACGGGTTCAGGCTCAGCAACGACAACAGGTTCAGGTTCGGGTTGGCTGGCACATGCAGCGATACCGAAAAGGACGGCAATCGATGCAGATGTCATCATAAGCTTTCGCATTGTTCTCTCCTTGCTTATGCGAGCAATGGGTGCATTTAGGCGGTTTTAATGTCAACTTCGTGTCGCCGTATACCCATTTTTTCCGTGTTTTGGGAAGATTACTGAGTTTTTAGGA
>JBCCZH010000367.1:0-3410 GCA_039188075.1 Pseudomonadota bacterium | reverse complement strand
GGACTCCCCGTCCTGGGCATACATGGCGGCCCCGGCGGCGGCTCGAGTCCCGAAATGAGACGCTTCTTCGATCCGACCATCTATCGCATCATTCTGATGGATCAGCGCGGCTGCGGAAAATCGACCCCGCACTCTGAACTGCGCGAGAATGATACCTGGAGTCTGGTCGCCGATATTGAGGCCGTGCGAGCACATTTGCAGGTCGATCAATGGGTGCTGTTTGGCGGCTCCTGGGGTTCGACCCTGGCGCTCAGCTATGCGGTCACACACACAGAGCGCGTGCTGGGACTCATCTTGCGCGGCATCTTCCTGCTGACCGAGGCAGAAATCAGATGGTTCTATCAGGATGGCGCCAGCCGCCTGTTCCCGGATTCCTATGATCGCTATGTCGCGCCAATTCCGGAAGACGAACGCGATGATCTGCTGCACGCCTTCCATCGGCGCCTGACCGGCGACGATCGCAAGGCACGCCGCGCCGCGGCCAAGGCCTGGGCTTGCTGGGAAGGTGAAACGATCACCATTCAGGGTCCGACCAGTCGGCCCAAACGCTTCGAAGAAGATGATTTCGCCGACGCGTTTGCGCGGATCGAATGCCACTATTTCGTCAATAAGGGCTTCTTCCCGAAGGATGGCTGGCTGCTCGAACAGGCGCGCGAGAAATTGCAGAACACGCCCGGTCGGATCGTGCATGGTCGCTATGATGTGGTGACACCACTTTCCAGCGCCTGGGGACTCAGCAAAGCCTGGCCAGCGGCAAAACTGGATATTGTCTCGAATGCGGGGCATTCCAGCCTCGAGCCGGGCATTGTCGACAAGCTGATCCGCGCCACGCGTGAATTCGGGCGGCAATTTCGGATATCCTGATCGAACCATAGACGAAATTTGTCTCAGACTATCAAAGCCATACAAATTTTGTATTCGCCTTATTGGTGTGTCGCGCCATGTCCAGAGGGTCAAACTTGGGAGTGACACACAATGAAGAATATTCTGTTGGCTGCTGCGGCAGGCACGCTCGCGGCTGCATGCGCAAATACTGAAATCGCTGAAGCCCCCGACGCGATCGAAACCGCCTCCACCGAAACTGAAACCACCCCGGACGAGATCGTCGAAGATGCGATGGACGTGGTCGAGGCGACAGCTCCGGCGCTGTGTCTGGATATGGGGCCGCAAACCCCGCGGGATATATCCAGCACTGTCGGATTGAACACGGTGAGCTTTCCAAAGGCGCCTGCCTCGTCGGCGATGAACCTGTGCAACATTCACACGCACACCAATGCCGAACATAAGGGACCGGGCTTCAGCATCTTTGTCGATGCCTCGGACAATGGCGGCTATGCCTGCAATGAAACGGCGGACCTGACCGAAGCCGAACTCATGCCGGCGCCTGGCGCCTATAAAGGCGTTGTGCCAGGTCAGACGATTGAAGTGCACTGGGTCCACACGACCTGCGACGCGACCCCTGGCGAAGGCCTCGGTGCCTGTGTGCCGGAAGGGTGCAGCGATCCGCTGCTGCGTGTCGAAGCCCAGACCTTCCTGGTCGTAAATGATGGCAGCGCGCTCGACTTTACCGAGATGGCCGCTGTGGTTGAAGAAAAGGGCGGCTTCTATCAGGCCGGGATGATCCCGTCCGATACCGGCACACCGGTGACGTTCCCGGGCTCCACCACCGGCCCGAGCTACACGCAGGAAGTGTGCTCGCCCGCGCAGGTGACCTGGAATGTCCGCCCGATGTGCGCCAAGCTCGACATCAACTCGCTGAACGCCTGGGCTGAAGAGGGCAACGTCTTCAACGAGACCAAGTCGCATGGGGTCCGCCAGCTGGTCACAGCACCGGAATTGCTGTCGCCGATCCAATAAGCGCTCAGCGTCTCGCACTTACAGAAAAACCCGCCTCGGTCTGAGGCGGGTTTTTTTAATTGGCAACCCCTCTCAGCTACTCAGCGTTAGTTCCGAGCAAAGCAGTCAGGAAACCGGGCAGCTGGACTTGGTACTGATCTTGGATCTTATCCAGGAAGCCAAACACCAACACAAACGCGACAAATGGCGGTACGAACCAGCGGATCAGGAACCGCCAAATGTTCATAACATTGCCTTCGCCGAGTTCAGAAGTCAGCATATTCCGACTCAGCATCCAGCCCGCAAAGACAGCGACCAGCAAACCGCCCAAAGGCAGCAATAGTCCCTCAGTCATGAAATCAACGAAATCCAGGTATTCGGTCGACAGATCACTGCCGGTGTAATTCGTCGAGAATATGTATCCCGCACCGATCATGAACAACACAAATCCCACGCCCATGGCCGCGCCAAATCGCGTCACACCCTGGCGTTCCTCAAGCCAAGACACCCCGACCTCCATCAAAGAAATCGAGGACGTGAAGGCCGCAAACAAGGCCAGCGCAAAGAACACTGTCGCCACGATGACTCCGAAGTCACCCAACTGACCGAAGGCGACCGGCATTGAGACAAAGAACAGTCCCGGTCCACCGGCAGGATCAAGACCAGCCATGAAGACGATCGGGAAAATCGCGAACCCGGCGACCAATGCGACGAGCGTATCCGCACCCACCACCAATGCGGACGATCGCGGAATATCTGTCTGGCGGTCCAAATAAGCACCGTACGTGATCATCAGACCGACCCCAACGCCGATTGAGAAGAAGGCCTGTCCGAGTGCTGATAGGAACGTCTTAAAACTGACATCGCCCCATTTGGGCTCAAAAAGGAACGCCGCGGTCTGACCAAAATCCCCTTGGGTCACAGCAAATATGACGACAAAAACCAGCATCAAAAAGAAGGCCGGCATGAGGATGGTCGCGGCACGTTCCAAGCCGCCTTTAACGCCCTGACCGACGACGATGACATTGGCTACCAGGTAGAAGAACAAGAGCGTAAGAATGTAGAATCTATTCGAGACGGTCTCGCCAAAATTAGCGAATGAGGCGCCTCCATCCATACCCTTGAAAACGCCTTGCGCTGCTTGGATCACAAAGGCCAGCAACCAAACCGAGATCACCATATAGAAGGTTAGAATGAAAAAGGCTGTGAGCGATCCGACCCATCCCACAATGCCCCAATTGCCACTCTTACTCTCAGCGCGGGCGAGTGATTCAACCCCTTCGATCGCCGACATACCCGATTTCCGACCCATGCCATATTCCGCCATGAGCAAAGGCAATCCGACGAGTAATACGCACAATAAATAGATGACGATGAACGCCCCGCCGCCATTCTCGCCGGCTGTATACGGAAACCGCCAGAAATTACCGAGGCCGACGGAGGATCCCACCGCAGCCATGATGAATCCAAAACGTGAGCCCCACGTATCTGTCTTGCGACCGATCGCTGCCATATTTTCTCTCTCCCAGGTGATTTTGCCGCGACACTAGCTGTCGAGGCGCAAAAATCAACGC
>JBCCZH010000366.1:0-3416 GCA_039188075.1 Pseudomonadota bacterium | reverse complement strand
GAGACGATCAATTTCACGCTCGTCCTGGAGGATGATGCCGAGCCTGAGACCAAGACCTACACGCTCACCTCACGCTGTGTCTGGGAACGTGACGGCGACGAGAAATTCACCGACGCGGCGCCCGGACCCGGGGCCTATCTCGCCCACCAGCAAGCCTGGTTTGTTGAGGATGAAAGTCAGAGCGATGGCGGCGACTGGGAAGTCGGACACCCGAACCGTCCGAATGACAGCAAGTATGACGGCAATGAATGTCGAACCGCCGAACCGGTTGAGCTGACCAATGATCGCAACACGCTTGGCACCTACATTTCGACGCTGAATGCCGGGGGGTATACCGCTGGTCACCTCGGCGTGGCCTGGACCTGGTATCTGGTCGCCGAAGACTGGGACACAGTGTTTGATGGCGATGCTGCGCCACTCTCTTACTCTGAGCCGGACTCCGCAAAAGTGGTGATCCTGATGACAGATGGTGCGTTCAACACTGAAATCTTCCCGGAACAAGGCGACTCTGCCGCCCAGGCCCGCAGTCTTTGTGACAATATGAAACTGAGGGACATCAAGGTCTATGCCGTTGCGCTGAACGCCCCAACGGCCGGTCAGGAAGTGTTGTCATATTGCGCTTCAGGCCCGGAATTCTATTTCGAGCCGGAAACAGGGGCTGAACTCAGTGACGCCTACAAGCAGATCGCGGCATCTATTTCCGATCTTCGCATCTCGAAATAATCGCAAGTGAAACTGATCAAACACCCCCTGACCTGTCAGGGGGTGTTTTTTGTTTGGATCAGGCCGCCGCAATCAGCGTGGTTCTGGATTTTGGCAAGGTCCCGTGTGGCCAATGCTGCCACAGCTCGGATTCCTTTTCGGCGGCGATCGAGATCGCTGCTTCCTTGATGTGGCCATAGCCGCGAATGTCATCCGGGATTTCCGCAATCGCGACGGCCAGATCGAGATTCTTCTCGGTCAGGCCGGCCAGCAGCCGGTCGACATTATCGATATACTGATCGCGGATCTTGCGCTCCAGTTTCCGCTCAGCGGTCCAGCCAAACGGATCGAAGCGGGTGCCGCGCAACCACTTAAACCGTTTCATGATTTTGAACCCGGTTTTCATCCAGGGTCCGAACGATTTCTTCTTCAAATGGCCGTTTTCGTCTTTCTTGGAGTTCAGCGGCGGGGCCAGATGATAGGCAATCTTCCCGCCTTTGAACTTCTTCGCCAGATACGCGTCGAACTTGCCATCGGTCCAAAGCCGCGCGACCTCGTACTCGTCTTTATAGGCCATGACCTTATAGGCATAACGCGCCACAGCCTCTGACAATCGCTCACCCAAATCGGCATCGGTCTCTGCCGCTTTGACGCGGTCGACCAAGGCGCGATAGCGATCGGCATAAGCGGCGCTCTGATACCCTTTGAGGCGCGTCACGCGATCTTCGATCAACTCGTCCAGCGACTTGGCTTGAATGTGCCCGCGGGGATCCTTTGCCGTTTCGAGACGGTCGGGATCATAAGCGGCAATCCGGCCGAGATCGAAGGCCGCCATATTGTCATCCGCCTTGACGCCATTCAGCTTGATGGCGCGATAAACACCGCGCAGCGAGACCGGGACCTGACCTTTCTGCCAGGCATATCCCGCCATGATCATGTTCGTATAGATGGCATCATTGAAATACAGAATGGCCAAGGCTTCGGCGTCAAAAGTGGCAAAGTCAGAGGCCTGCCGCTTGACCCGCGCCGATAGCAAATCGCTTTCAAACTTTTTCGAACGATCGCGAATGAACTCGCTGGTCGGCGTGACATCACTATTGGCATAGGCCGCGGTTCGATCTGCATCCATCAGGTTCAGCGCATCGCCGCCCGCTGCGACCACAAGGTCACAGGCAATCATGCAGTCCGTGCTGGCCGGTGGCACACGGCCGGTCGAGATCATCTCCGGTGCCCGCGCAAAGCGCAGATGACTGAGCACCGGACCGCCCTTCTGTGCCAGGCCGGTCATATCCAGACTTGAAGCCGCATGACCGTCGACATGCGCGCCCATGGCGAGGATGGCCGCGACGGTCGTGACGCCCGTGCCGCCCACGCCGGTGAACAGAACATTCCAGACCCCTTCCAGGCTCGGTGTGTCCGGCAATGGCAGATTGGTCGCGTCAATATCCGGGCGCGGTTCATCCGCGGCGGTAAACTCGCCATCGGTCACGGTGATGAAGCTCGGACAGAAGCCTTTCACACAGGACAGATCCGTATTGCAGGTCGACTGATTAATCCGGCGCTTGCGCCCGAGCTCAGTCTCGACCGGTTCGACGGACAGGCAATTCGACTTGATCGAGCAATCGCCGCAACCTTCACAGACTTCAGTATTGATCAGGACCCGCGTGCGATCCGGCGCCCGCAATCCGCGCTTCGATCGGCGGCGTTTTTCGGTGGCGCAAATCTGATCATAGATCAGGACTGAAACGCCGGGCGTTTCACGCAATTGCTTTTGCACCATGTCGAGATCGGCCCGGTCATAGATGCGCACCCGGCGCGGCAGGCCTTTGACCGCGGCATAGCGGACAGGATCTTCGGTCACGATGACAATCGTCTCAACGCCCTCGCCTTTGACTTGCTGGGCAATCTGTTGCGGAGTCTGACCGGATTCCACGGTCTGTCCACCGGTCATCGCCACCGCATCATTATACAGGATCTTGTAAGTGATATTGGCGCCGGATGTGACGGCGGCGCGGATCGCCAGCGACCCGGAATGCGAATAGGTGCCATCGCCCAGATTGACGAACATATGATCTTCGTCCGTGGCAAAATGCTGTCCGACCCAGGCAATGCCTTCGCCGCCCATCTGGCTGGTCATGTCGGTGTTCCGGTCCGGCATGAAATTCGCCATATAGTGACAGCCAATCCCGGCCAGCGCCCGCGATCCTTCCGGCACCACGGTTGATGTATTGTGGGGACAGCCGGAGCAATAATGCGGCGTCCGCACAGTCGGTGTGGCATTGGTCCGGGCCGCTTCACCGGCCCGGCCCACACGGGCAAAATAGGCATCGGCCTTTTGCGTGTCCCAGCCTTTCGGCAACACACCGCTTAGCGCCGCTGCCATTTCCGGCACCGGGATCGAGCCAATTTGCGACAGAAGCGGCTTGCCGTCGACGCTCTGCTTGCCTTCCAGCAGCGGACGTTTTTTCTCTGGCAGCGGATACAGGGCCGCTCGCAGCTGATCCTCGATCAGCGGGCGTTTATGCTCAATCACCAGCACCCTTTCCAGCCCGGCACAGAAGGCGCGAATGCCCTCCTGTTCGAGCGGCCATGGCATGGCGACCGAGGCGGGGTATGGCGAGGCCGAGATCGCGGCGCTCCTCGCCTCCGGCGCGGCCCTGGCCGACGCGGGCTAGCGACGGAAGGCGCACCCGGTCCCGTTCAGCCTCCCATCG
>JBCCZH010000365.1:0-3431 GCA_039188075.1 Pseudomonadota bacterium | reverse complement strand
GGCTGGTGAAATAGAAGACGAGTACGCCGCAGATCATCGTGCCGGTGCTCGCATATGCAATCAGGGTCAGACCCGTATAGGAGACGATGTCGTGGCGCGCGATGCCAGAGACGATGACGGCATAATAGACCAGCAAAACCAGCAATGTTCCAACCGCACTCGCGGTGGCCCCCGCTGTGAAGCCCATGATCAGCGGGATCAGCATCAAAACGATCAGCGAGACATTGTCCGTTTCGCCCAGCAGGAGCGGCCCAAAACTCATCAAGGCGACCAAGTATACGCCATAAATGAGACCGAGCGAACGGGTTGCATCAATCAAGCGCATCGCGGCCAGAAGCGCACCCGAGACAATCAGGGAAAGCACAAACAGAAGGCTCTGCAGCGGAACGCCCAATAGGTCACCAGGAATGGAAACCATGATCGGCAAGAGCGGCGTCAGCGTCACGCAAATCAGGAACAGGAGACGCGCTTTACGTTGTCGAGCTTCCGGCCAGGATGTCTGAATGCCTGCAAGTTGATCTATAAACTTGATCGCATCCTGGCTGGGCTTGGCCTGCGATTGGCGATCGACTTTGGTGCGAGGGAGGGTGTTCAAATCCATGCTCAGAATCCCTCTCAAAAGACCAGCGAGACGTTGCTGAAATTGTCGCTGATGGTGGCGAACGCAAACGCGAGAATGGCGGCATTCTCAGCGTCAAAAAAGTAAGTCGGACGGGTTGCACAATCGCGCAGCAGGTCTTTCGTATCCTTATCATCGAGTTCGAATGCGATCGTGTAGACCTCGATGTCTTGCGCTTTGATAGCCTTGCAAACACTGCGGGTGATCCGGTCGGCTTTCTTGCGGTTTTCGGCTGAATGTGCCCCGTCAGCTGCCGGTGAACGTGTATTAGCGCCATCAGACATCAGTACCAGGGCCTTCCGGCCATGGCGTGATAACGGATCGGCATAAGGCTGCGCTTCGGAAAACGGCTCTGACCGGGACAGGGTCCGCAGGCCCCAGATCAGTCCAGTGGCAAGATATGTGTCCTGATCAGCCTTCAGAGCGCTGACGGTTGCTTTCAATTCGGATCGATCATTGGTCAATGCCTGGATCGGAGTCGGACAAGTATGCGACTCATCAGTCGCGTGGCCGATGACCGGATGCGTCGCGTAGTGCGAGTCTCGTATATTGTATGGACTTTTGCGTGATTTGACGCAGCCCTGCCATGACTCACTTCGTGTCGACGTCTCGCAGGTTTCCGGCGCCCGTTTCAGGTCGCCCGGGAGGCAATTCCACCTCAGGCATGTTCTGCTTTCACCATCTCTGGAGCACGCAAACCGTTCCCGAACGCAATGGGTTTCATACCAGCTATCGGGGATTGAACAGTTTTTCACTGTTGTCGTCAGTTCCGGCGCAATGCTCAACCAGGGTTCGCCACGCTTATCGGTGCCCACATTCACATAAGTCGCAAAAGGGACGATCGACATTTTCAGGGCGTCGCGCTCCGCCGTGACCAAAGAGTCAATCATATCCTCAGCCGCGCTCTGGACAGCCTTCAGCCGGGCGCCACGCATGGAGTATGATGTGTCGAGAACCAGAGCAATCTCGGCAGAAACCGGATGTCCAAACTCAGCCACTGCATGCGACTCAACCGGCAATGCGGATTTGCCCGCGACGCGCATGATGAGAGTCGGCATTTCACCGCTGACCTGCATGTTTATGACGTGCCCGTCACGCTCGACATTGATATGCTCTAGATCAAGCGGAGAATTGGACTCCAGGGCCTCGTCAAAGAAGGCTTGCGCGGCACGCTCCAGATCTTCATCGCTTGCGTCAGAGCTTAAGGCGAAACGCGCTGTTGATATGGTCGCGACCTCGACCTTGTTCTTGAGCTTTTTCTGATAGTCCAATTGGCGGTTCAAATCGACGACAGAACCGATTATGGCCACCAACGGCAATATGCACAGAGCAAAAATCACCGCGGCATTGCCGCTGGTGTTTTTGAAGATCGAATGGGTCAAATAACGCAGTATCATGCAACCATGCCGGGATTTCCGAGATTTCACCATTAACTGAAATTAACTGAGGATTTCTCAGTCCAGATCGTCAATTTTGATCGAATTTGATGCTTCTGGATTAGGTTTCTGACCTCTGGCGAAGTTACAAGCCAAGCGAGCGTCTATCGCCAAGCATGGTCTTGGCTTGATCGAATTCGTTCGAGAGACGCGCTATTTCACATTCGTGCCGCATATGGGATAGGGGATTGTCGCGGGAAAGACTGATGAAACTATTACCGATTTTAATACTGCTGATCTCGAGCGCCTGTAGCCCGGTGGGGTCTTCCTCAAACTCCGAGACTGAGTCGGCTGCGGTGCATGAAATCTACCTCGTCCGGCATGCAGAAAAACAGCTTGGCAATGATCCATCGCTGACCCCGGCGGGACAGACGCGCGCTGAAACCTTGGCCGAGATCTTGTCAGACAAAGGGCTGACGCAAATTTACTCAACCGATTACAAGCGCACGCTGGCAACCGCCGCCCCGATCGCGGCCCGGACGGGGCTCGAGATTGAATTGTATGATGCGAGTGATCTGGCCGCTTTTGCTAACACTTTGCGTGCGACCGAAGGGGTTCATCTGGTTGTGGGTCATTCCAACACGACACCGCCCCTCGTGCAGGCCCTGGGCGGTGACCCGGGCAGCGATATTGATGAGGCTTCCGAATATGATCGCCTCTACATCGTGACGATCCAACCCGATACAGTCTCCAGCCGGATTGATCGCTATGGGGTACGATACGAGAGAGAAGAAAGTGGCGCCACGAGCCAGTAGGATTAAGTGAATGCCGCAAAACCGTTCTTATTTGAGGATGCTCCATTGAACCGTCCAATAGACATTGAGCGCTTTACGGAGTCCGACCGGGATGGCGTTGTCGCCCTCTGGAACATCGTCTTCCCGGAGGAACCGGCCCAAAATGCTCCATCGGAAATGATTTCAAGAAAACAGGCGGTCCAACCCGAATTATTTTTTGTTGCCCGGCAGCACGGCGAGGTGGTCGGGACGGTTATGGCTGGATTTGATGGCGTTCGCGGTTGGGTTCACAAATTGTCGATCCATCCGGATCTCAGGCGACAAGGTCTGGCCTCCAAACTCATGCAGCGGGCCGAAGCGGCGTTGAAGGCCGCCGGCTGTCCGAAACTCAACCTGCAAGTGCGGGCGACGAATGCGGGCGTGGTCAAATTCTATGAATCGCTTGGCTATTCCGTTGAAGAACGCGTCAGTCTCGGCAAACCGCTCGACTGACCGCCAGTCAGGCGCACAGGACCGAAAACGCCGTCTCGGGTACTCGTATCCCGTCGACCTAGAGACTAGGTGGGCACCGGTTAGATAGGACCACGGTCCAGTCCAGAGCCAGTTCCCTGACGGAACTTAAGGTCGGCGGATAGCTGACCG
>JBCCZH010000364.1:0-3452 GCA_039188075.1 Pseudomonadota bacterium | reverse complement strand
TCTGGCCAGAAAAAAACCGCTCTCGGTCTGAGAGCGGTTTTCAGATTCTGTGGCGGCGATGGCTTAGCCGACAATATCCGCTTCGCTGAAGAATTGAGAAATCTCCAGAGCAGCATTCTCGTCACTGTCAGATCCGTGCGCGGAATTTTCGCCGATGGATTGCGCGAACAGTTTGCGAATGGTGCCGTCAGCCGCTTCAGCCGGGTTTGTCGCGCCCATGATATCGCGATAGCGCGCAACGGCATTGTCGCCTTCGAGCACTTGCACGACGACCGGGGCTGACGTCATGAACTCAACCAGTTCTCCAAAGAATGGACGCTCTTTATGAATGTCATAGAAGCGCTCGGCTTGCGCCTGCGTCATGTGAATACGGCGCTGTGCGACTATGCGCAGTCCGCCCTCTTCGATGACTTTGTTGATCGCACCGGTAAGGTTGCGCGCCGTGGCGTCAGGCTTGATGATAGAGAAAGTACGCGTGCCAGCCATGACTAGGCTCCTGTCTATTGCAATAATGGTAGTTGGCGCGCCTATAACGAGGCATTCGTTTCCCTGCAACCGTTGCGCGCAGGGTGCCATGAATTCTTCATAACTTGGTGTAACTATTTGGAAGATACGCCATCGATCGGGAGGACGAAAATGACGGGAACACTACGCATGATGCTGGCTTTTGCGGTTCTTATCGCAGCCGGTTACGGGGTCTATTTCCTTTGGACGGGAACCTTGCCCGCCCATACGGCACAAGTGGCCGGGACGTATGGCATTATCGTGCTGATCACGTTCGTGATCACATTGATCACCAAGCCCGCAGGCGAAAAACACTAGTTTAATCAGCGCTCTTGGGGCGGAACTTGCTCAAATCCACCGTCCAGGGTTCCGCCTTGGCTTCTTCGATCAGTTGCACGGAGAGAGGATGACTGAGCACGGCACTGGCATAGTCTTCTGCGACGCCTTCGAGCGCATATCCATACGTCCTGAAGCGCGTCGCGACGGGCATGTAAAAGGCATCCGCCGCAGACCATTCACCAAACAGATAAGGACCATCCGCCGCATGCGCGGCGCGGGCTTCTTGCCAAATCTGCAAGACCCGATTGATGTCCCATTTGAGACCGCCGGTTAAGGCCGGGGTGGCGTGCCGTGAGCGAATATCTACGCCCATATCGCTGCGGATATCGATGAAACTCGCATGCATCTCGGCACATATGCTTCGCGCCCTGGCCCGTTTGGTGGCGTCTTCCGGCCAAACGCGTCCAGCCGGCACCTGTTCTGCAATCCACTCAGTGATGGCGAGACTGTCATGAATGACGGTTTCCGGAGTGACCAGGGCGGGTACGCGATGCTGGCCTGTCTCGTTGAGTAGCGTCTCATACGTCTCTTCCGGCCCGAGTGGCAAAACCCGTTCGGCGATATCCAGTCCCGCCCCGCGCGCGACCAGAACCGCACGAATGGACCAGGAAGAATAATTGAGATTGCCAAGATAAAGCGTTGTCATGTGCCTGCTTCTTTCCATCCGCGACCACTTTGTTGAAAATACCGGGCCGTCAGCCCCGCATCTTTCGCTGCTTTGAACTGTTCGCGCGCTTTTTGGCGCGTCGCGGCATCGCCGTCGTCAAACATCACCATGCAGCGCTCAAAAGCGGCATCGACCGGCAGCTCGACCCCATCCATCAATAGCGCCACCGAAGCTTCGTTGGCATTTGCTGTCTGACTGGAGATCAGGATTGGTTGATCGCCAGCCTCCAAACCCTCAGCTTCCGCCTGGCCATGCGGGAGAAAGCTTTGATCATCATAGGTCCATAAAGCTTCATCCAACGCCGCACGGCGTGTGGCGTCCACACTGACCGCCAGGACGCGCCAACCGCGCTCCAGACACTTTTCGAGCAAGGGTCCGACAGCCCGTTCCAGCGTTGTGCGCTGGAGATGGTAGAACCACCATTCGGGCTGCGGACGCTCGCTCACGATTAGCCTTCGTAATTGTCTGCGATCCAGCGATCCAGGAGGCGCGGGCCAAAGCCGCTCGCCCAGCTTGGATCAATCGGCGCCTTCTCACCATCGACCCAGGCCACGCCAGCAATGTCGAGATGTGCCCAAACTTGCCCCTCCTTGATGAAACGCTGCAGAAATTGTGCAGCGGTTATCGAACCTGCTGCACGCCCGCCGATATTGCGCATATCCGCAAATTTGGACTTGAGCTGACGATCATATTCCGGTCCGAGCGGTAGACGCCAGACGCGTTCGCCCTCAGTCAATCCCGCCTGGGTCAGTTGATCCGCGAGATCATCATCATTGGTGAACAGACCTGCATGATGATGACCGAGCCCGATCACGATTGCACCCGTCAGCGTCGCCAGATCGACAATCGCTTTCGGCTTATAGGTTTCCTGCGTGTACCAGAGCACGTCACAAAGCACGAGCCGACCTTCGGCGTCTGTATTCTGGACTTCAATCGTCTGACCGGAGGCGGATTTGAGAATATCACCCGGTCGAATCGCATCGCCGTCGGGCATATTCTCAACTAGACCAACCAGGCCGACCACATTGGCTTTCGCCTTACGCATGGCGAGAGCCAGCATGGCGCCGACAACCGCGGCAGACCCGCCCATATCGCCGCGCATGTCTTCCATGCCGGCACCGGGTTTCAATGAAATGCCGCCCGTATCGAAACAGACGCCCTTGCCGACAAGCGCGACCGGGGCCTCATCCTTCTTGCCACCCATCCAGCGCATGATGCCAAGCTTGGATTCCTTGACACTGCCCTGTCCGACGCCGAGCATGGAATTCATGCCGAGCTTCTTCAGTTCCTTTTCGCCGAGGATCTCAATCTCGAGGCCATGTTCTGCCAAGGTTTCGATCTTCTCGGCATAACTGCCAGGATACAGGTCGTTCGGCGGCATGTTCACGAGATCGCGGGCCAGATAGGTGCCATCTGCGCCGGCATCCAGCGGCTTGAAGGCCGCGCGGGCCGCTTTGGTATCGTCAGAGATAAAACTCAGAGCCGTCAGGCTTGGTTTGTCCTCTGGCTTGAGCTTGGTGCGATAATCGTCGAACCGGTAAGCCGCCAGTTTTGCGCCGAGCGCAATACGGGCCGCGTCAGCGGCTTTAGCGACATACAAGGCCAGCGACTTGAAGCCACTATTGGCTTGTGCCTTGTAGATGGTTCCCCCGATCCGCTCCAGAGCGCGGTCCGTTCGACCCTTGGCTTTGCCCGCGCCGACCAGCAAGGCGCGTTTCGTGCCGGTGCCTTTGGGCAGTACGACAAACGCTTGTTGGCCTTCTTTGCCAGCAAATCGTCCTGCGGTCAGGGCTTCCGTCAAAAGACCGCCCGAATCCTTGTCCATAGCCTCTGCCGCTTCTGGCAGTTTGCCGCCTTCATCGATGAGGAACCCAACGATCTCAGACTTGGCTGTGTCCGTGAATGTAATTTTCATGCAACAACTCCATTTGAGGCGCAAAGT
>JBCCZH010000363.1:0-3452 GCA_039188075.1 Pseudomonadota bacterium | reverse complement strand
GTCAGAGACGCACATTGCTTTCAATCATGCGTTCAAGCGGCGCGGCAACACGCATGCGGTGGTCAACACGCTGATGCGGGTCTCCGATACGGACGGAAACCTCGTTTCACCCCAGGCGCTAATGGATGCCGTGCGCTGGACGAATGCTTCCCCCGCCCTGTCAGAGGCCTTTGTCGGACTCGCCAATGAGATCGATTCTGCGACGTCTTCCTGATAATAAAAAATGATCAATCGCGAAATGTATTTAAGTATTTGCACTTTTTGATTGAGTGAATACTTATTTTCCATTATCCATATTCCCGAACACGAATCGGGCATGATAATGAACAGCAAAGATCCACACTGGACATTTTACGCAGAGATTCTCTCGCGATCCCTCAAGGAACTGGAGACCGCCTGCGCGGCAAAGCCGGGCAGCGACGATGACGCGTTCTATCGCGCGGAATCGCCAGAGATCATCAAAGAGGCTCGAGAGGCGCTCTCAACCCTGGAGGGCTTCCTGCGCTCATATGATCAGGCCATGGCACCGCCAAGTGTTTCTGCGACGCGGCATTAGCGCGCCCGACGTCAGGCTTGATTCCTTTCCGCGCACCGCTCAGAGTGGGGCAAAAGGAGAAGGCTATGGGCAAGCAGCATCTAATCACGAAATCGAACCTGCGCGAGTCTCAGTGGGAAGACGCTGCCTCGACGGAATTGGCGGATGGCGATGTCCGCCTGACGATTGATGCCTTTGCGCTGACCGCCAATAACGTGACCTATGCGGCGTTTGGTGGCGCACCGATGCATTATTGGAATTTCTTCCCGACCTCGTCAGACGGCATGGGACGGGTTCCGGTTTGGGGTTTTGCGACCGTGGCTGAATCGAAAGCTGAAGGTGTCAGCGCAGGCCAGAGATTGTATGGATATTATCCGATTTCTGAGGAGCTGATTGTTACGCCGATGAAAACATCGCCGCGCGGATTTTTCGACGCCGCCGCGCATCGGCAAGGACTGGCTCCGATCTATAATTTTTACAGCGTCATCGACACGGATCCTGCCTATGTTGAAGGCACTGAAGATCAGCAAATGCTGTTTCGTCCGCTCTATCTGACCGGCTGGATGATCTGCGACAGCCTGATGGAAGGCGACCCACAACCGGATGTGGCGGTGATTTCGAGCGCCTCTTCGAAAACCGCCATCGCGGCTGCCCACAGTTTGCAACGCCGGGGTGTGAAGACGGTGGGCGTGACCTCACCGCGCAATGTTCAATTTGTGAAGGATACCGGCCTCTATGATGAGGTGCTTGAGTATGACGCGATTGGGGATTTCTCCGCGTCTGGAAAAGCCGCCTATGTCGACTTTGTCGGCCGCCCGGAATTCACCAAGGCTGTCCATACAGCTTGCGGCGATGCCTTGATCCGCAGCCTTGTGATCGGCGCGACGGATTGGGAAGACAAACGTGCGCCTGTGGCTGATTTGCCGGGGCCTGATCCGGAATTCTTCTTTGTACCGGATTATGCCGCCAACCGGGCCAAGGAATTGCCCGCCGGTGAACTCGACAAACGCACGGGCGCTGACCTGGTTGCTTTCTACCCCGTCTCAAAGGCATTCGTCACCCCCACGCAAGTGACCGGGACGACCGCCATCGCTAAGGCCTGGCATGATACGGTTGAAGCGACCGTCCCGGCAGACCAGGGACTGGTGTGCCGCTTCTAGCTGTCGCGGGCACTCACCACAAAAGCGGTATTGGGAAAGACCAGATCCGCGTTAGCGCCAGGTTGAATCGGACCGATATTTCCATACCCGCGCGCTATGAGGGCATCAGGCGACACGCCATAAGCCATCAGATAATCTCGCACGGAAGACGCGCGCCTTTGTGACAGGTCCAGCGCATCGACGTTGAACTCTTCCGGACCGGTATGACCGGCAATCTCAATCGCATGTGCCTCACATAGAAGCGCCACACCCGTGACAGCGTCGAGCAGCCGGGAGCTTGATTTTTTGACGATCGCCTCGCGCGGTTCAAACTCGACCTCGCGGCCATCCATCACTTGATTAAATGCGGCCTGGCAGTCCGAGATGCTGGCATCAGTCGCCAGATCGAGCAGCCCGCGGCCCACAGTGTCTCCGTTTTCGTCGACCTGTATCGCATCGACGACTATATTTACAATCGTGCTGGCATCGAGATCAGACAGTATCGTGGAGCGACCGACACTATAGCCGATTTCCTTTTCCTGAGCGGTCGTTGCTGTGCCTTCAAGAATGGCCACCCTGTCAGCAATTTTCACCCGCAACCAGGTCAGGCCATCTTCCTCAACCAGCTCCTCTGTGAGTCGGATCGCGATCGCATCTTCAGTATCGCGGATACTCATATTGTTGATCACACGCTGCACCAAAGGACCTGCCACGGGGTCTGCCTCAAACGCAGATTTCGTCGCGATGAAAGCGTCTGAACGTGAGTTCTCATCGAGGGCGATTCCCGACACCGTGACGGTCTGGCCATCCCATTGAAGACTCACCCACGGATAGCCCATCCCGGCCAGGGTTGCGCCAATCCGACGGGCGGTTTCTGGCGGGCGTTCCTGTTCGCTGATCTCGACGCTGGAGGTTGCGACCAGGCGCCCATCAACAAACTGGAAATACTGACCATTGGGGACTTCAACGCAAACACTATTCGCGCGCTGTTGCGGCTCCACAGTTGGACCACAGCTCGCCAATAGGCATGCCAGCATGGCTACGACCAGATTCTCCGGTCTCGGTCGCATCGAACGCCCCCGTTTAATGCAGATAAATTAGTACCTTAACCCTTTTTTACTGAGGTCATACATTAAAGTCGATATCAAGGACGAAATTCTTCTCCATCCTTGATCACCATTCGCACGGATTTCAGCGCCGATATGGATTCAAGCGGATCATTGCGCAACACGACCATGTCGGCAAACTTGCCGACTTCGAGCGTGCCGATCATCTCTGCCATTTCGAGGTGCTCAGCAGCGACAATCGTTGCAGAGTGGATGGCGGCCTCGGGCGAGAACCCGGCCTCGACCATGAGTTCAAACTCCAGCGCATTTTCACCATGCTTGGACACCCCTGTATCGGTGCCGAATGCAATATTGACGCCGCCCTCTCGGGCGCGGCTCAACATATCCAGCATGAGTGGCCCAACAATCGCGGCCTTTTCCCGAGACGGTTCCGGCAGCCAGGGTTGATCCGTCCATCCAGTCACAGTGACACCGGCAAGAACCGTCGGAACGAGTGTCCCGCCAGATTGCTTGAACAGCTCGATCGTCTCATCGTCGAGATACGTGCCATGCTCAATCGACTGAACGCCATTGCGCAGGGCGGCTTCAATCCCGCCTTTGCCATGCGCATGCGCCGTGACCTTGCGCCCCATCATGGCCGCCGTTTCGACGATGGCGGCAATTTCATCATCGAAGAATTGCTGCTCGAGACCGGCTTTCGTGTTCGACAAG
>JBCCZH010000362.1:0-3463 GCA_039188075.1 Pseudomonadota bacterium | reverse complement strand
TGTGACCATGCCGCCCCAGTCACCTCCCTGGGCGAGGTATGTGTCATAGCCAAGGACATCGCGCATCAGTTTGTTCCATAGTCCGGCCGTCGCGCGTTGACCCAGAGGCGCTGCCGGTTTTCCGGAGAAGCCATATCCGGGTAGAGACGGAATGATCAGATCGAACGCGTCCTCGCGTCGGCCACCATGCTGGCTTGGATAGGCGAGGGGGCCAATCGCTTCAAATAACTCAAGAAATGATCCGGGCCAACCATGCGAGATCAGCAGGGGCCGCTTGCCCTCTGCTTCGCCAACAATGTGAAGGAAGTGGATGGCGAGGCCATCAATCTCGGCGATAAAGTGCGGATGCTGGTTCAGACGTGCCTCTTCGGCGCGCCAATTATAGGTTTCCAGCCAATAGGATTGAATGTCCTGCATGACTGGGGTCGACATTCCGAGCTGCCAATCCGGCAAACCGGCCGGGGCCGAAAACCAGGCATAATCAGCGACGCGTTGGCGAATATGGTCCAGCTTTGATTGTGGCACCTGAATTTCAAACGGCGTGACCATGATGGTGGCCTCCCTCTTGCTTGCGCGAGAAGCCTGCCTTGGATCAGGATTTGGTCAAGGGCGCACGCCGCGTTAGGCGTTAATTTCCGGCATTTTCCATGGCATCGCCGACTTTGTTGGATACGCCATCCCATTTGTCGCCAGTGCTGCTGCCAGTGGCGCCGATTGCGCCGATCAGAGCGACGGCCATGAGACCCATGATCAAGCCATATTCAACCGCGGTCGCACCGGTCTCATCGCGCTGAAAGCGCGTGCTACATTTGCGAAGTGTATTCATAAGCTCAAGCCTCGTGCCGACCAATTATTGCATCGAAGAGCGGAATGTCGGCAGCCGGCGCGGGGTAGGTATGAAGCTTTTCCGGTTTGATCCAGGCAAGCGTTTGACCCTCCGACGGATATGGCGTCCCCATCCATCTCATCAACCCGTATAAAGGCATGAAAAGGTGAAAGGAATCGTAAGTGTGGCTGGCAAATGTGATCGGATAGAGGTCGGATTCGCTAACCTTGATGTCGAGTTCTTCGCGTAATTCACGCACTAGCGCTGCTTCCGGGCGTTCGTCTGTTTCGATCTTTCCGCCCGGAAATTCCCACAGGCCCGCCATGGATTTCCCTTCGGGGCGCTGCGCCAGTAACACCTGACCGTCCGCATCGAACAGGGCGGCAGCGACGACATACACCACCTTCATGTGCGGTAGGCTCCGTTAATATCGACATAGGCATGTGTCAGGTCGCAGGTGTAGATTTTCGCTGCGCCTGGCCCATGCCCGACGCGAACTCGAAGGGTGATTTCAGGCTTGGAGACCGCTGCTGTAGCCGCCGCCTCTTCATAATTGCTGGCACGCGAACCTGCTTCCGCCACTTGAACCTCATCAAACCAGATGGATAGCGCCTCCAGCGCGATCGGTTCACCGGACTTGCCGGCAGCCATGACGACGCGCCCCCAATTGGCATCATTCGCGGCAAGGGCGGTCTTCACCAGCGGACTGTTTGCGATATCCGCCGCCATGATCCGCGCTGAACCGTCACTTTCAGCACCGTCGAGCTGGATGGTGACGAATTTGCTCGCGCCCTCGCCATCCTTGACGACTTGAAGCGCCAGGTCGAGGCAGATTTGCGTCAGCGCCGCCACCAGATCCGGATATCGTGGATCCGTCTGGCTCGCGATGGGCGCCACGTCATTCTGGCCGGTGGCGAAGACCATCAGGCTGTCCGAAGTTGAGGTGTCGCTATCAACGGTGATCGCATTGAAACTGTCGGAACAAGCTGTTCGCAGCGCGGCGTCGAGCACCTTCGGGGCGACCCCCAGGTCCGTGAAGACATAAGCCAGCATGGTCGCCATGTTTGGCGCAATCATGCCAGAGCCCTTGGCGATCCCGGTAAAGTTCACCGCGTCGTTGCCGATAGACGCGCTTAACGCCGCGCCTTTCGGATACGTATCCGTCGTCATGAAGGCCTTGGCGCAGGCTTGCCAGTCCGGCTCCGCTAATCGAGCGCTCAGATCGGGGATAATACTGCCAACATAGTTGGGGTCGGGCAGGGGTTCGCCAATGACGCCCGTGGCGCCCAGGAAGCAATGAGGCCTGGCCACGTCCAGCGCCGCCATCATGGCAGCCAGAGTGGCGTCATTCTTTTCGACGCCTTTGGGCCCCGTGAATGCGTTGGAATTGCCTGAGTTCACAACCAGGGCGCGGGCGTGACCGGACCCGGCTTGCAGCGCTTCGCGGCACCAGATCACATCCGCTGACGCGGTCGTAGACCGGGTGAAAACGCCGGCGCAGGTTGTTCCAAACGGAAACGCGAAGAGAAAGACATCGTCGCGCGAGACGCCGCGGGCGGCATAAAAACCGCGCGACCCGGTCGCGGCTTGAACACCTTGAACGTCAGGCAAGTCTGGAAAGGTCGCTGGCGCAAATGGAGATGGTTTGAACATTACTCGTCCGTTTCCGGTTCGTCCGCCGCTTCAGCGGCCTCTTCAAGGATTTTCTCAGGATTGCGCTGCTGGATACTGGCTGAGAATCGCAATTCGCGCAGGATGTCGCTGATTTGCGTAAAGGTCATGAAGGTGATGATCTCAGGCCGCATCTCGGCTTTCGTTTTGGGCGGCGTGGTACGGCGCTCGTCAACTTTCAGGATCGTCCATCCCATTTCGGTTCGAAACACTTCTGACACCGCGCCGGTCACCGTGTTGCCGATCACGGCCGCGTCCGGATCGCCCATTTCATTTGGCTTGATCCAGCCGAGATCGCCGCCCTCAAGCCGGGTGCGAATATCCGTTGAATGTTCAAGCGCTGCTTCGGCGAACTCCCGGCCACTATTGAGTTCGTCAAGAATGGCGATCGCTTCGGCTTCGGCCTCGACAACGATCCGTCGAATGCGGACCTCATCATCCAGCTGCTGCAGTTTCACTTGCTCTTGATACATCCGGTCGATCGCAGCGTCGGTCACTTCGGTCGCAACGAGACTTTCCACCAGGATATTGCCGAGCAATCGCTCGCGGCCGGCCGCCAATCTCCGCGCCGCATCCGGCTGTTGGTCGAGACCACGTCGCACCGCTTCCTGTGCCAGCAGGCGCTGATCGATCAATTGTTCGAGAATTTGCGGGAAATCCGGGTGTGATGTGCCGAAATCCGAACCGGGCTCAATCATGCCCTGAGCGACGGCTTCCAACTCGACGTCCCTGATATAGATGGCTTCACCATTCACGACCGCCGCCGTCGCGCTGTCGATTACAGCCGGCGCCGTTACGGTAGCGGGATCAGTATCGCAGGCGCTCAACCCGATCAGAATGAGCCCGATAAGGGAGGAAAGTCCGATCGAACGAGGATTTATTGACATTTCACGCCTTTCTTTGACGCATTCGACTAATTGACACGGGTTTGCGGCGTTCTTAAGTCCGCATGAGGTGGTGGTCGAG
>JBCCZH010000361.1:0-3472 GCA_039188075.1 Pseudomonadota bacterium | reverse complement strand
CCCATCCCGGAGTCGAAAACCAGTACTTTTCCGTTTAGATTCGCAGACATAGGCCTGCTCCTAGACTGGTTTGCCCGCTTAGGAAATGCTTGCTCTGAATGTTGGAGCTTGTTATTGTGCGCTGCAGCATAGTAAGGATATCGGCATGACAAAATCTGATCTTCCGGAAGATTCCACGCCTCTGTCGCCCTTCGGGTATTGGCAGGCCAGTCTGCAAACCTGGGCTGACTTTTCACAGCGCACCGGCGAGATCATGATGGCCCAGTTCAATGGCCGGACGGGCCGGACGGCGTCTGATGCCGATGCTGAAACGCTGGCCAGCGAACTCTTGCGGACGCTGTCTGATATGAATCTGCGCCACTGGCAGAATACTGCCCGGCTTCTGGAAAGCTATCCGGCCTGGATGAATGTACCGCACAGCATGACGGGGTCAGCGCTTGTTGACTGGTTCGACAAGCTGCAGAGACAGACCGGCGGATTGACGGCCAGAATGAGTGCTCTGGAGGCCCCGCAGATTGTCGAAGCGCGTCCTGCCACATTGACGGCGCCGGATGGGGCGGCGGATGATCTGACGCGTATCAAGGGTGTTGGACCAAAATTGTCTCGGCGATTGAACGAGCTTGGCATCTATCATTTCAAGCAGATTGCTGACTGGTCGGTCGATCAGGCGCATTGGGTGGACGACTATCTCGCCTTCAAAGGCCGGGTTGAGCGCGATGGCTGGGTCAAGCAAGCGCGCCTTCTCTCAGCGAACGGATCTGACACCGTCCACTAAAGCTGTTGTTTGATCGGGGTGTCATCCGTTTGAATCATGGATTCAAGATTGATGATCGCACGCGGCAGAATAGCCCGCATGGCACTTAGGTCTGGCGGGATTTCCCGGGTCTGATTGAGTCGCTTCGCGGTCGATTGCAGCCAGCGATCGAGGCGGCAATGTTCGAGCCAGGCCCGCAGATCCGGATCGTGAAACCAGGCATGCTGATTAAGTAGGCTGCTCAGAAACAGTTCAGCCGCGCGATCGCCCCGTACGGGGACGCAGAGCTTGTTTTTTTCTTCGGCGGACAGATCGAGCAGCTCGATCGCGGCGATCATGGCGGCGCTGAAACTTGGATCACATAACCGGATCTCGGCAAGCGTGATATGGTTGTTGCGGAAAACGGGACCCGTCTTAATTCCCGATCTGCCCGGCCCGGTGCAATCCAGATACAGAGATCGATCGGGCATGGGGACTGCACCCCTGCTGAGGACCATGCCGATTTCCGAGACGGCATGGACATGTCCCTTGCGAATGACATGTTTGACGGCCTGCAAACGCCGGGCGTCTTGATGCGTGATAAGGTGTGGTACGAAATAGGTGGGCACCTGATCTGCCGATGTTCGCACGATGATCTTGAGGTCTTCCAGCCGTAAGCACAAATCGTCCGGGTTTGACGCATAGGCCATGGCCTTCATGATTTCCTGGAATAGGGGGATCTGATAATGCGCGCCTGGCGTCGGCTCGAATTTTCCAGTCAGGGCCAGCATCCATGGGTCGCGAGATTTTACCCAGCGAATTTTCTCATGCGGGACACCGAGGTCGAGCAGGATCAATACCATTTCGGTTCCTGCGCGCCCGCCGCCCAACACGCAGAATGTATCAAATCCGCTGGTGTTCAGATTGAGCATCGCATCGAAACTGACGGGCCGAATGATCGTCAGACCTGGCGCCACCGAAAAGTTGGGAATGAAGGGCTTATGGAAACTGACCGGAAAACGCCTTGCGTCTACGATACGCTGCCCCACCACCACCCATTCCTCAATGGTGCCACTCTCCCTTGAGCGGATGCGCCCGTCACCAAGATGTTCAGTATCTTCGAAGATGTGAACGCGTCCGGTTGGCAGCATTTTCTCGTGCAGAACATGAGCGCAATAGGATTCAATATCGGTGTTGCGATCATAAGGGATTTCCTCAGGCTGACAGTGAGTCGCGCGCCAGTCATTCAGCGTGAATGACGCAATCCCAAGGCTATCATCGCGCAGACCGCGGCTGATGACGCGCGGCAGGGGATGGCGATGCTGATTGGCATTTTCCCCATCATCAATCAAAGCTATTGTGGTGTCGCTGCCTGACAAAAGCGTATCTGCGAATGCCAGGCTGCCCAAATTATTACCAATAATCATATAGTCATAATTCTGCAAACTCTATTACCTTCTCCTCATATACTACCTAAAATAATTATATATCGATTTATCAACTTATAATTAGTTCTGTTTATTTGTATCGAAGGCGCGAATAAGCTGAGAATCTGAATGCTTGACCTGCGAGTTGGCGGCATTAGTCCACCACTCTAATGGCGCGTGAACATCGGACACTGACGGATTGGTCGCTCTTCGCGATTCTGACCGCGTTGTGGGGGAGTGCTTACGGATTTACCCGTCTCGCCGTCAGCCAATCAGAGCCTGAATTCGGATTTCCTCCGGAATTCATCATTCCGGTTCGATTGACTATAGGCGCAGTGGTCCTGCTGATCGCGGCCACGCTGAGCCGTCAGATTTGGCCACCTTTGCAGACCTGGAAGCCATGGCTGGCTATGGCCGCTATGGGCACTATCGGAACGGCCATGCCGTTTCTTCTGATCACGAATGCCCAACAGACCGTCGATTCCAGCCTCGCCGCGCTATACGTTGCAGCGGCGCCGCTTTTTGTGGCTGTGCTGGCGCATTTCCTGTTCCGAGATGATCGCATCAGTCTGCCAAAAGCCGGCGGCGTCGCGGTCGGATTTGCCGGCGTCGCGGTGCTGTTTGGCCCCGAGGCGATCGCTTCTTTCGGGTCAGCAAGCGTATTGGCCCAGGCTTTGTGTCTGATGGCGACCGCCTTTTATGCCTTTTCGACCATCATCGCGCGGTATGCACGGGACATTCCACCCTTTATCTTTGCCGCTGGGTTCTTGTGCTTCGGCGCGGTTACAACCTGGCCCTTGCTTCTATTTGTGGAATTTGACGCGCTGACCCCATCCTCGGCCGCCATCACGGGTGTGATTGGACTGGGGATCGGACCCACGGCGATGGCATCGGTTTTCTATATGCTGTTGATCCAGCGCACGAGCGCGACCTTCCTGTCCATGACCGGCTATACGATTCCGATTTTCTCAGCCGTGGTCGGGTATCTCGCCTTTCGCGAGGTTCAGAGCTGGAACGCACTGCTGGCCTTCGTCCTGATCCTGGGCGGTGTCTGGCTGTCGCAGCGCAAGCTGGCCGTGGCGGCTAAAGCCTGAACTGGCCCTCAATCACGGTGACGCTGCGCCCGCGTACTTTGACCCGATCGCCCATCAGAGCCGTTTCGATCTGCGCCCCGCGCCCGGGATAGGCCTGGAAACAGCTGATTTCCGTTTTGCCGGACACGTCCGCCGCCAGGGGTGAGATCAGGCAATGCCAGGAGCCCGTTGCCGGGTCTTCCGGGATACCGCTGCCAGGCGCGAAGAAGCGGCTGGTG
>JBCCZH010000360.1:0-3478 GCA_039188075.1 Pseudomonadota bacterium | reverse complement strand
TATATGGCCGAAGAGATCGTGCCGCTTGAGACCAAGATGATGCTCAAGAATAAAGAGACCGGCGAGATCACTGTGGAAGACGTTGTCTGTGACCGTGACGAGTGTAATCGTCCCGGCACCACCGCCGAAGCTCTGGCTGGTCTGCCGCCCGTCTTCTCTGGCGGTCAGCAAGTTCAGGAGGGCAAGTATATCACGGCCGGCAATGCGTCTCAGCTGTCAGACGGTGCGGCTGCGGTCGTTGTCATGGAAGCGGAAGAAGCTGCGCGTCGGAACATTGAGCCGCTGGGCCGTTTCATGGGCTTCAATGTTGGCGGTGTTGATCCGGACGAGATGGGCATTGGCCCCATCAAGGCCGTGCCGCGCCTGCTGGAGCGCCACGGTCTGAAAGTCGATGATATCGACCTTTGGGAACTGAACGAAGCTTTCGCCTCGCAGTGTCTGTATAGCCGTGACTTCCTTGGCATCGATCCAGAGAAGTATAACGTCAATGGCGGCTCGATCTCGATCGGTCACCCATTCGGCATGACCGGCGCGCGTTGCACCGGCTCAATCCTGCTGGAAGGCCAGCGTCGCAAAGCCAAATATGGTGTTGTCACCATGTGTATCGGCGGCGGCATGGGCGCAGCGGGTCTGTTTGAGTTCCTGCACTAGCGCCAAAGATCTAATGATCTGACGGAGCCCCAGCTTTACAGCTGGGGTTTCTTCTTTTTCTATTTGAGTGATCTCTTTGATCTGCTTAAGTCCATCGAGAACGTGAGAGCACCATATGCAGCTTCAGCATATCATTATCGATGATTTTTTTGACCAACCGGACGGCATTCGACGGCGCGCCCTGGCATCGGACTTCCCGGCTCGGCATGAGAAGGAAGTTTATCCGGGACGCAATTCATCCAGCGAAATCCAGTTGCCCGGGATTGAACGTTTGGTCTCGAGCCTGGTCAATGAGCGCGTCGTACCGGCAAAAAACTCGTCTCATCAAAGACCGCGCCTGGCCCTGGAGGGAGATCTTGGGCAGGGCATGAGCGTGCACATGGACATGTGTCATTGGTCCGGAATCATCTATTTGACACCGGACGCGCATTGCCAGGGCGGTACGCACTTTTTCCGGCACAAAAAAACCGGTTGGGAAATGGCACCTGTTTGGCCAGGTATGGCGGAAGCGGCCGGATTTGCGACCCCGGATGAGGCGTTGAAGTCTGTTATGGCCGACTCTACACAACCGGACGCGTGGGAAGAGACCATGAAATTGCCGATGAAGTATAATCGGCTCGTCCTGTTCCGAGGGTATTTGTGGCACGATGCTGGTCGGTCGTTCGGCACGACGCCTGAAACAGGCCGGTTGATTATGCCGCTCTTTTTTGAAACGGTGATGTGAAGCTCAGCAATCAGCCGCCTGTGACCGAACAGTTTTCTGCAAAATAGATAAAGTCAGGATCCACCGCTGCCGGCGTGAGCGTTATATTCTTTTTGTACGGCTCTTTGATCGTAATGGGTAAGCCTTGGATGACGGCATTATAGATCATCGCTGCGTGTTTGCTGCTGCGGGTCTGAACCGTTCTTGTCTCTTTCACCACGGTCCACGGCACGCGTTCGGGAGCGCGTCCTTCAACGGTCATATTCGTTGTCATCTGTCGCAGCTTAATCCGCTGTCCTTTATTGGGGTCGACTTGCGACGCCGGCAAAAAAGTAATGTTGGCAGTCAGGCCATAGCGATCGCTGCACCCGAAGCGGATTTCCGGTTGGTCCTGATCAATCGTCCAAACTTTCAGTCCGCTATAGGTGTAGTCTCCTGTGGCGCTGCCTTTCTGGTCCATGGATTGGGTAAAGGATTGAACGCGCCAGGTGCGCTGTTGTGCTTCAGAAGCGCCGTGAGCCATGATCGCTGACAAGGTGGCCAGGATAAGACATGATTTGAGCATCATTGAATTGTTCCCTCTTTTTCCAAAAGAAGCGGAAATTGAGATCAAGATCAATTCAAAAATAAGAACACGCGATGCCTTAAAGTGACGCAATCTCCTTTTTATTAGTCGGACAGCTCGACATCACCTGCCTTGCCCACCGCCGCCAGTGCAAACGCATATTCCAGCGCCGTTTCTTTCAGGCCTTCAAACCGACCTGACGCGCCGCCATGTCCGGCATCCATATTGATGCGCAGGAAATAGGGGCCGGCATCCGGCGCTTCGTGGCGCAGTTTGGCGGCCCATTTGCTGGGCTCCCAATAGGTCACGCGGGGATCGCTGAGACCGCCTGTGATCAGCATGCTCGGATAATCGAGACCAGTGGTCTGATCATACGGGCTGTAAGCCATCATCGTGTCATAGTCTTCAGCGCTGGTCAGCGGGTTGCCCCATTCCGGCCATTCCGGCGGCGTCAGCGGCAGCGTGTCATCGGACATCGTATTGATGACATCGACAAAAGGCACCGCCGCGATGATGCCTGCAAACATTTCCGGGTCCTGATTGGCGACAGCGCCCATGAGCAGGCCGCCGGCGGATCCGCCCATGCCAACGACATTGCCGCGCGCCGAATAGCCCTGATCGATCAGATGATTGCCAGCATCGACATAATCATTGAACGTGTTGACCTTCTTCTCCAGCTTGCCGTCCAGATACCATTGATAGCCTTTCGCCATGGAGCCGCGTGGATGCACAATGGCATAGACCATGCCGCGATCCGCCAGCGCCAGCGGCGTGGTTCGGAACCGCGCCGAAATGGTGACGCCATAAGAGCCATAGCCATAGAGCAGCATCGGGGCGCTGCCATCAATCGCGGTATCCTTGTGATAGAGAATGGTCACCGGCACGGCCGCGCCATCTCTGGCCGGGGCGAGGACGCGTTTGACGACATAGTCGCTGGCATCATGGCCGGACGGCACTTCCTGTTCCTTGCGCAACACCCGCTCCTTGGTCGCAAGGTCATAGTCGAAGGTCTGTGACGGCGTGGACGGCGACGAATACGAGATCCGCATTTGCGTCGAGTCATAGGCATAACCGACCGACGTGCCGAGCGCGTACGCTTCTTCTTCAAAGGCGATCGTTTCTTCATTTCCGGTGGTGCGCTCGCGCACGACAATGCGGGGCAGGCCTTCATGTCGTTCAAGTCGGATCAAGTGATCCTGCAACACATCCATGCCGAGAATGAGTGTGCCCGGTTCGTGCGGTACCATGTCCGTCCAATTGTCTCTTCCAGGCGCATCTGTCGGCGCGGTGACGATTTTGAAGTCGACTGAGTCATCGACATTGGTGGAGATGACGAACTGATCGCCCCAGTGTTCGACACTATATTCAATATCAGTTTCGCGTGGTGAAATTGTCTTCAACTCAGGCGCATCGGATTTGGCTTCGAAATAGTGCGCTTCGGATGTTGTATGGCTGCCCGCCGTGACGAAGATATAGTCGCCTGACTGTGACTCGCCGACGCCGACGAAAAAGCCCGGATCCTGCTCGCGATAGATTTCGGTCGATCCATCGCCGCCCAG
>JBCCZH010000359.1:0-3480 GCA_039188075.1 Pseudomonadota bacterium | reverse complement strand
TGTTAATGGGATTGGGCAAATGAGCAGGAAATCGGTGCGCTGGGGCGCAGACATTGGCTATCAATCAGCCATCAAGACGTTCAAAGGCAATGAGTCGCTGCGCAAGCATGGTCTGAAAGGCAAGCTGGCGGAAGGCGATCTTAGCTTCAGTCGCGGTCGGACGCGCAAGATCGCGCAAGCTGATGCCGAGGATGCCGTGCCCGCCTCGGAAGCGATTACCGAAGATCAGTGGAGCGAGCGCGAGCAGGAAATTGCCGAACGCGCTGGCGGCGTCCGCCGCGGTCTCGAAACCTGGATGAGCGGCACCATGGCGAGCGTGCGCAATTTCATCCAGGACTGCACACCCGCTGACATCCATCCCGAACACTTGCGCGAAGTGATCAAGGCCGAAGAAAATGAATTCCGGCATTATGAAGTCGATGATGCCGAATCGGCGCGCGATCATCACGATGCGACCGTGATCGAGCTGCAGCATTTCAAACAGCAGCATGGCGACCGGATCGGCAAGCGCACCCCTGATATCAAGAAGAATGTCGAACAGACCCTCGCCATCCTCCTATTGATCATGATTGTCGAAGGCTGTTTCAATGCGCTCCTGTTCAAGGACGCCCAGTCGTCTGGTCTGATGGGCGGCATGATGGTCGCGTTCGGCATTAGTGCTGTCAACGTCATGACCGGCGTGCTCGCCGGCTTTTTCGGACTGCGTTATCTCAATCATCCCGACCGCGGGTTCCAGATTGCCGGCGGCGTGATTGCCGGATTGCTGATCGTGTTTGGCATCATGCTCAATTTCTTCATCGCGCATTTCCGCGATGCGGTCGAAGTCGCGCTGCACGCGGCGCAGGAATCAGGGTCGCTGGCCGGATTCTCAATGTTTGACATTGCGCCAGGCGCGGTGATTGCGAGCATGTTCCCGAACATTTTTGCGCTCAATTCGTTGGTCGCGATTGCACTGCTTCTGATTGGTCTGACGATTTTCGGAGTGGCCGTCTATGAAGGGTATGACCGGATTTCGGACCGCTATCCCGGTTATGGCCGGGTCTGGCGCAAGGAACGTCTGGCTTATGAACAACGCCAGGCCGTGCGCAATGGCGTGCGCGATGATCTGTCGGATTACTTCACCCGCTGCCGGTTCTGGTTCGAGACCCAGCACAAGCGCCATACAGCGGCGAAGCGTGAGATCGAGAAATCGCTTAACGTGCTTGAGGCCTATCGCGATCGCGCGGTCGGGATTGCCGCGAAAGCCGGCGATCAGGAACGTTCGCTGAAAATTGCCTATCGCCAGGCGCATCGTCGGGCCCGCAACAAGTTCCGGGACAAGCTTGGTGAGCAGGCCGCCATTCCGGCCTATTTTGACGAGATCGTCACGCCCAATCTGCCTGGCTTCGATCTGACCAAGGAGCGCGAGCAGGCCAATGCGGCGATCAAGACGATTGAGCAGAATCTGACCGCCATCAATCTGACGCGCGAATGGCTCGAAACCCATATTCAGAGCGTCCAGAAAGGACTCTCATCCATCCAGAAACAGGTGAATAAGGAAGTCGCCAAAGCCCGCGATGCCCGCATGGCACGCGAGCAGCAAAGCGATGCCCGGTCCGCCTGAAAGGAAGAAGACCCGGAGGTAAACGATGCCCCGTCCTAGAGAAAGAGGCCCCTGGTTCTGGCGCAGTGCCATTGGCGTGATGTTGCTCAGCGTGATCGGATTATTCTCGGTCGCCGCCTTCAATGCGGCACCGGCGTTGGATCCCGAAAATGAGTGTCGCATGGATCGCAATGACCCGGCGCATACCATTCTGCTGATCGATCAATCCGATCCATTCTCGGAAAACGACCTCGCCTGGGTTGATGAGCTGATCGATGCCGAAGCGCGATCCCTGCCACGGTTCGGACGGCTGACCGTCGTGTTGCCGAACAGTGCGCAGCCCTTCGATCCGAAAACGCTCTACGCGCATTGCTCCCCGGGCAGCGTCGATGATGCCAATCCGATCCTTCAGAATCCGCGAATGATCGATGATACCTGGCGCGAACACTTCTATCAGCCACTCTCCACCACGGTTGGCGAGACGCTGAAGACGACCAGCCAGCCCAGCTCGCCTCTATTTGAGGCGCTCTATGCGGTGGGCGATCGCGCTGACTTCCAGGCCAATCGCAAGAATCGACGCCTGGTGATCGTCTCGGACCTGATGCAGCATTCGGACGGCTTTTCCTTCTATCGCAATGGCGCCGATCTCGCAGCCTATGGCGATACGTCGATTGCCAGCCAGCTGCCCAATCTGGACGGTGTCGACGTTGTCGCACGGATTGTCCCGCGTCAGGAATATGACCTGCCAATCAGCGAGCTGAAAGCCTTCTGGCGGAGCTATTTCGACAAGACCGGCGCGGTGTTCGGCTCGACCAATTAAAGGCGACTGATCGCCTCCACTGGTGCGTCGAGCAGGAACAAATCCCCAAACCGCTGCACCTGTCCGGAGACAGAAACCGGGTCGGCCACGTAAGGCAACAGGTCCTTATTGTGGCCGAAGCCACCGGAGGTCATGATCATCAAGGCGGCTTGGTCTTTACGGTCTTTGACATAGAAGGCCGGCGGAATGCCGCCCCGGATGCACAGACTGGCGCAAGACTTGTGGACTTTGCCTTCGGATGGGCGCATCGCGCCGAACCAGCATTTGCTGTCCAGGATTTCGCCATTCAGCGTCGCCTCAAACAGGGGTTCGGGGGTCGGAAAGGCGAGGTCACCGATCGCGCCGCCTGTATCCTCACGGATCCAGTCGAGGCCATCAATCACAGCGATCATCGTATTCGGACCGCGTTGGATGAGCGAGCCTTTCACCACAACCGGCTTGCCCGCCAGCGCGCCAATCTTGGCACTGACCCCGCATTTGCCCTGGCAGCCCAGAAGCGCGGTGCGCGGCGTCCCATCCAGGTCGAGCGTGCGGAGCATGCCATAAGGTTCTGCTGTCGCGATGCCGCGCCATTCGCGCACATCGCCCATGGCCCAGTCGCCGGGCCCCACAGGACGTTGCAGCGCTGCGACGCCGCCGGCAATCGCGGCCGTGCCAGCCATCAGGCCAAGGCCGGCGCCAAGGAAGAATCGGCGGTCGGGTTTCGGCGTCTCGGCCCAGCCAATGAAGAAATCATCCTTGCTCATGAGTCAGCTCCGATCTGGCTTGGCGCTTGCGGGGTGCCGGGGGGATTGGGGTCGGGGTTCACATAGACGACGCCTTCGACAATTCGGGTCGCATAAGTGGCGATCTTCTCGGTAAAGGGTGGCGGCGATTGGCCATCTTCCATACGGTATTGAAACCCATGCCAGGGGCAGGTGATACAGCCATCAACAATCTTGCCTTCGCCAAGCGGGCCGCCCTGGTGGCGACAGACATTGGAGACGGCTGAAACCTGGCTGCCATCGCGAAACACGGCAATGGCTTCACCGTCGGCGGGACGGACAATCTTGGCGCGGGCATCTTCCATGTCCGCGAC
>JBCCZH010000358.1:0-3490 GCA_039188075.1 Pseudomonadota bacterium | reverse complement strand
GGGCCTTGTGCCAGAATCTCCGTCACGCTCTACGCTCCTGCTTCTGGCACTCGACTTCTTCAAGCAATGCGCCGGTTAATCTCTTTGCCTCGGCTTCAATCGCCAGGATGGATTCAAAATTATCGCAATCCTGACAAGCCAGTGGCCCATTAAGAAACCGTTCAAGAGCGGTTTCGACAATCCAGCTTATGTCGAGGAATCGGCATTGGCCCGCAAGAAATGCAGCTACAGCGCCTTCATTAGCGCAATTTAATACTGTCGGGGCGCCCTTGCCGGCTGTCACCGCGTCTCTGGACAGCTGAACAGCTGGAAATTTGTCCGAATCCAGCGCCTCAAAATCCAATTTCCCCAGCGCGATCAGATCGAGCGGCTCGACCGGTGTGGGCTGGCGCCGCTCCGGCCAGGTTAAGGCATGTGCAATCGGCGTGCGCATGTCTGTGGTGCCCATTTGCGCCAGAACCGAGCCATCTCGATAGGCGATCGCAGAGTGGAGAATGGATTGAGGGTGGATCACGACGTCGATCTGCGATTCCGGCACGTGGAACAGGTAACAGGCTTCGATCAGTTCGAGGCCCTTGTTGAACAAGGTGGCGCTATCGATCGAGATTTTCTGCCCCATGTTCCAGCGCGGATGCGCCAACGCCCGTTGCGGTGTGACGGTTTCCAGATCAGCCCGGCTGGTCGCCCGGAACGGACCACCGGAGGCGGTCAGTATGATCCTGGACAGGTCTTCGCGGCGGTCCATGACCTGAAACATGGCATTATGCTCTGAATCAGTCGGGACAATCGAGACGCCGGCCGCCTCGGCCATACGGTTTAGCAAAGGCCCTGCGCAGACCATGCTCTCCTTGTTCGCCAGCGCGACAGAATTGCCGGCCTCGATCGCCGCCAGTGTGGACGGCAAGCCGTCTATCCCGACAATGGCGGCAAGGACACGATCGACCGGGCGCGTGGCCGCGGACGTAATTTCCGATTTCCCGGCGGCAACCTCGATATCCAGCGCAGACAAGGCCTCGCGGACGGTTTGAAGCTGGGTTTCATCAGCGATGACAACGCGCTTCGGGGCAAATGCTCTTGCTTGTTCTATCAATAAGTCGGCGTTTCGCCCGGCTGCCAGCGTATCAATCGCGAAAACCGGATCGTCAGCCTCGGCATTGGCATGGGCGATCACCGACAAGGCCGATGTCCCGATCGAGCCGGTCGATCCCATGATCGAAATGGTTCGCAAGCCGCTCATCCGACTAGCCCTAATACGCCAATGAGGCCCGGCGCAATTACAAATGCCAGAACCGTCGCCACGCAAACCATGCCGAGACCGTCAACGCGGTCCAGCAACCCACCATGCCCCGGCACCATGCCACTGGAATCCTTGATCCCATAGGAGCGTTTGAGCGAGCTTTCGAACAGATCGCCAAGTTGCGCGACAATCGAAATCGCGGCCCCAACGAACACCCAGGCGACGGCATCGCCACCCGTGATTCTCGCCGCAAGCATGCCGCACATCGCGCTGAAAATCACCGCCCCAATCGCCCCGCTCCAGGTCTTGGAGGGTGAATCCGGATGTAATAAGGGTCCGCCAAATCCGCGGCCCGAAAAATAGGCCGCTGAGTCCGACCCCCAGACAATGCTCATAAAGATCAAGGCGACGGCAACGCCGTCCCAAGGTCCTTCCCGCATCAGAAAGAGGGCAAGTGGCATTCCCGCCACATAGAGCATGCCGAACGCCTCAGCGCCGCGCTTGCGCGAGACCGGGTGCAGAAAGCTTGCGACCAGAACCGAGAGGAAGAGCAACCAGATCGCCAGCAGACCGGCCCCCAGGCTGGCCGCGATGAACGGCAGAACTGTCAGCGGCACGAAGGATTTCATCGAAGGCGATGCCGTCATGCGCACCCATTCATAGCCCATAAGCGCCGCAAACAGGCCGCAGGCAGCCGCGAGCCAGGGACCACCTTGCCAGACCACGAACAAGCCAAGCGGGATCAGCACGGAAGCGGAAACCAGGCGCAGGCCAAGGTCGCCTTTCTGGCCATCATGTTGGCGCTGAACGGCCATCTTACGCGGCTCCCGAGGCCAAACCCCCGAACCGACGTTCGCGCGTATGATATATGTCGATGGCTTCCAGCAGCTGATCCTTGCCGAAATCCGGCCAGAGCACGTCCATGAACACCAGTTCGGCATAAGCCGCCTGCCAGATCAGGAAGTTGCTCAAGCGGAATTCACCGCTGGTCCGGATCAGGATATCCGGATCCGGGATGTCGGCTGTATCGAGATAGGCCGCGAACGCGTCTTCCGAAACATCATCGCCCGTGCGCGCGCCGCTGGCCACATCCTCAGCCAATTTGCGCGCCGCGCGGACCACTTCCTCGCGGCCGCCATAATTGAAGGCAATGCAGAGATTGAATGCCGTGTTCTGCGCTGTGCGCGCTTCGGCTCGGTCAACCAGTTCGCGAATATCATCCGGCAAGCCTTCCCGCGTGCCGAGAATCCGAACCCGTACGCCTTCAGACGCCAGGCGATTGAGATCGCGCTTCACATAGGCTTTTAACAGACCGAAAAGCGCATTCACTTCCGCCACCGGTCGGCGCCAATTTTCGGTCGAGAATGAGTAGACTGTCAGGTTTTTGAGGCCGATCTCCTGCGCCGCCTCGACCGTTCGCCGCAAGGCTTCGACCCCGCGTTCGTGCCCAACCGCCCGCGGCATGCCGCGCGCTTTCGCCCATCGCCCGTTTCCATCCATGATGATGGCGATGTGAGCGGGAATGTTGCCGGCGTCTGGCCCGCCATCCCCGGTCTGGGTGGCTGATGGCGCGGAGGTCAAACCTGCATGATCTCCGATTCCTTGGTCTTCAACGCATCATCGACCTTGCCGACAAAGCTGTCGGTCAGTTTCTGGACTTCATCCGACAGCGAGCGATGTTCGTCCTCGCTAATGTCGCCGTCTTTTTCCATCTTCTTGAGCGAATCCATGCCATCGCGGCGGACATTACGGACCGCCACACGGGCCGCTTCGGCATATTTGCCAGCCACTTTGGTCAGCTCGACCCGGCGTTCTTCGTTCAAGGGCGGGATCGGAATGCGCAAGGTCTGACCATCAACCACCGGATTGAGGCCCAGGCCGGACTCCCGGATCGCCTTGTCCGTGGCGCCGACCAGGCCCTTGTCCCAGACATTCACGGCAATCATCCGGGCATCCATGATCGACACGGACCCGACCTGATTAAGCGGCATATTGGAGCCATAGGCCGGAACTTGCACACTATCGAGCAGATTGACGGAGGCGCGCCCGGTGCGCAGGCCTTGTAATTCGGTCTGCAGCGACGCGATGGCGCCGTCCATGCGGCGTTCGAGGTCTTTTTTGTCGTAACTCATTTTTTCTTCCTCACGATCCGGAGATGACTGTGCTCGGGCCTTTCCCGGCCAGCACGTCCTGTAATGCTCCTTTATTATGCAAGGAGAAAACCACAATGGGAATGTTCGTGTCACGCATCAG
>JBCCZH010000357.1:0-3495 GCA_039188075.1 Pseudomonadota bacterium | reverse complement strand
GGCGGCGGAGACAGCGAGTGATCCGCACCATCGGGCTGGGACTGATTGGGATCGCCATGGTTGCGCTCGCGGGCGCCCAGGAAAGCGATCAAGGCGTGCGGGATCTCGAACGCGAACTGTTCGGAAATGAAGAGACAACGGACGGCGATGACGGCGATGAAGAAGAGCTGATCCCGAGCCAAAAACGTACGTATAAACAGTATGATACTGTCATATTGCGAGCACTGGACAAGATTACCGGGCGGTCGACGGATTTCGAAATGCTGGTCGGCGAGCCGAAAGTCTACGGCTCTCTGCGCATCGACTTGCAGACCTGTTTCCAGACGCCGCCGGAAGAGCCGCCGGAAAGCGCGGCGTTCCTGAAAGTGACCACAGCGAACACCACGCAGGTCCAGACCATGGCTGAACCGCGCGACCTCACCGAAGAGGAATTGCTGGCATCAGAAGAACAGGACGAAGCCCCGGAGGTGCGCTTCTCCGGCTGGATGTTTGCCTCATCCCCGGGTCTGAATGCGCTTGAGCATCCGGTCTATGATATCTGGGTGATTGCCTGCAGCGAGATTGATCCGTCAGAGCTCGAACCTCTCGAACCGAACGAATAGAAGTTCGCCTCAACGCGCAGGGCTCGCCACAAACGGGCGCGAAACGCGTCGCGGGTGATTTCCTCCAGCCCGAACTGTTCCAGGTGCGGATTATGGAATTGCGCATCGAGCAATTTATACCCGCCAACAATAAGCCGGGCGACGAGGTGTACGAGGGCAATCTTTGACGCATCCGTGGCGCGCGAGAACATGCTCTCCCCGAAAAAGGCGCCACCCAACGACACGCCATACAGGCCGCCAATCAGCTGATCCTCATCCGACCAGCATTCGACGCTATGCGCATAGCCTTGGCGGTGCAGGGCGCCATACAGGTTCAATATGGCATCATTGATCCAGGTCGCGGGGCGCGATGGATGTGGGGCCGCACACGCCTCAATGACGCGATTGAAGGCGGTGTCGACGGTGACGCGATACGGGTTCTGGCGGACCGTCCTCTGTAACCGTTTCGGCACGTGAAACCGCTCCAGCGGCAGCACGCCGCGCAAGTCCGGGTCCATCAGAAAGAGCCGCATATCTTCCCGCGAGTCCGCCATCGGAAACACGCCGCGGCGATAGCAGTTCAGCAAGTCATTGGTGTCGAACCGGTCGGACATGAGGGGAGTTTACTTGAGACAGGTTGAAAAACAATTGGAAGCGGGTGTGGAGTTTGAAGTGGAGCAGACCGGCGAGCTGGAGCCGGTGGAGGGCTGCTTTGGGTCAGAACGAGACATAAGACAGTATTGATTTATCCGCTCATCCCGGCGCAGGCCGGGATCTCTGGCAATCTTGGACGGAACTTGCGGCACCAGATCCCGGGTCAAGCCCGGGATGAGCGGCGAAAGGATTGAGCTAATGTCCGCTTTGACGCCGAAAGCAGACAAAACCTCACCCTGCGACCGCAAACGATCGCAGGGCATTCTACTTAAGCCTCGAGTATCGACTCAACCGCCTATTTCAGCCCGAGAAACCGCTCCAGCCAATGAATGTCATAATTACCATCCACCACATCCTGCGCCTCAACCAGCCGGCGGTGTAGTGGCAAAGTGGTCTCAACGCCGCCAACCACCATCTCATCGAGGGCGCGGCGCAGGCGCATAATGCACTCATTGCGCGTGCGGCCATGCACGATCAGTTTGGCGATCATGCTGTCATAGTGTGGCGGGATCGTATAACCGGCATAGACGGCACTATCGAGCCGGACATCCGGGCCGCCTGGCGCATGGAAGTCCGTGATCTTGCCAGGTGACGGCACGAAAGTCTCATGATGCTCGGCATTGATCCGGCATTCGATGGCGTGACCGACCAGCATCACATCTTCCTGTGAGAAAGACAGTTTCTTGCCATCAGCGACGCGGATCTGTTCGCGAATGAGGTCGATGCCGGTGATCATTTCCGTCACCGGATGCTCGACCTGGATCCGTGTATTCATCTCGATGAAGTAGAAATTTCCGTCCTCATAGAGGAATTCCATCGTGCCGGCGCCGCGATAGCCCATTTTCTTGACGGCCTTGGCGACAATCGTGCCGATTTCCTCGCGCTGGGCCTGGTTCAGGGCGGGTGAGGGCGCTTCCTCGAATACTTTCTGGTGCCGGCGCTGCAGCGAACAATCGCGCTCCCAGAGATGACAGACATTGCCATGCGTATCGGCAATCAGCTGGATCTCGATATGCCGCGGCTTGCCGAGATATTTTTCCAGATAGACCGCATCATCACCAAACGCCGCCTTGGCTTCAGTTTTGGCCGACTTGATCGCGTTTTCGAGGTCTTTCTCGGTCTCCGCGACGCGCATGCCGCGGCCGCCGCCGCCAGAGGCCGCTTTGACCAGAACAGGATAGCCAATCTTCTTGGCGACTTTCTTGCCTTCACTGATGGAGGACACACCGCCCTCAGAGCCCGGCACGACCGGCACACCAGCATCGATCATGGTCTGTTTGGCGGTGATCTTGTCGCCCATGGTGCGGATATGCTCCGCCGTGGGCCCGATAAAGATCAGGTCATGCGCTTCAACCATTTCCGCGAACTGGGCATTCTCAGACAGAAAGCCATAGCCCGGATGGACCGCATCGGCGCCTGTAATCTCAGCGGCGGCAATGATTTGCGATTTTTTCAGATAGCTATTGGCACTCGGCGCAGGGCCGATACAGACGCTTTCATCGGCCAGGCGCACCGCCATGGCATCGCGATCCGCTTCAGAATGGACCGCGACTGTCGCTATGCCCATTTCCTTACAGGCGCGATGGATGCGTAAGGCGATCTCGCCGCGATTAGCGATGAGGACTTTTTCAATCATCGAACCTGGTCCTTATGCGACGACGATCAGAGCTTCGCCAAATTCGACGGGTTGGGAATCCTCGACGAGGATCTCTTGGACGGTGCCATCGGCATCCGCGGTCACAGGATTGAAGGTCTTCATGGCTTCGATCAGCATCAGCGTATCGCCCTTTTTGACCTTGTCCCCGACATTCACAAAGACGCTCGCGCCGGGTTCGGGGGAGAGATAGACGGTGCCAACCATCGGGCTGGTCACCGCATTGCTCGGGGCGGCAGCGGCCGGCGCCGCTGCGGCAGCGGGGGCTGCAGCAGGGGCCGCGGCGGGAGCCGCAACAGGCGCGGGTGCAGCTGCGACGGGGGCCTGCACGATGGCGGGTGCAACCGGTGCCATGGAAGTCGCCTTGCTGACGCGGATGCGCAGGCCTTCATGTTCGACCTCGACTTCGCCAAGATCCGCTTCGCGCAATATGGCAGCCAATTCCCGGACCAGGCCGGCATCTAATTTTGTCTTGCTTGTGGACATCGGTTCGTGGGCTCCTCAGTCTTTTTTATTCTTGTAGAGCGGCGTCTAACGCCATCAAATAGCCGCGCGCGCCAAATCCTGCAATGCAGGCTGTGGCACAGGGGGCAACGTAATTGGTTG